>NZ_RSCK01000061.1:0-38574 GCF_003991895.1 Chroococcidiopsis cubana SAG 39.79 | reverse complement strand
ATAATTTACACGCATACACATTGCATTTTAAATTGTCTTGTTCCTCATTATCCCCTTGTCCTCCTTGTCCCCCTTGTCCCTCCACTCCACGCATCACTCCTACAAATACTTCTGTAACAAGCCGATCGCGATTTCCGGGGTTTCTAAATGTGGTAAAACACCAGCATGGGCGATCGCCTCAAATGCAATAATCGATCGCAAATTCAGCTTTGCTAAGCGTCTTCCTAAACCTATTTTGGTAAATTGTGCTTGCTCTCCCCATAAGATCGCTGTGGGTACGGTTAGCTGCGGTACGTACAAAGCCAAGTCAAAATAGAGGTTAGCCTTGAGAAAAGCAAGGGCAGCGTATTCGGCGTTGGGTTTTTGAGCAGAAGTGAGATAGGCTGCTACCATTTCTGGCGTGACTCGTTCTGGTTTGGCAAAGAGAAATTGTTGGAGAAAGTTACGCACAGAGACTTCGTTTTCTGCACCTATGGCATAAATTAGGCGATCGAGTAAGGGCGTACTAATTAACTGTAACGGTAGTCTGCGTCCCGCACCTTCGCCGAAGTCGTCAAACCCAGAGGGACAGATGAGCAAGAGAGATTGAAATAATTCGGGACGCTGAACGGCAAGGCGAATTACTAATGCTGCTGTTAAAGAAGAGGCAACTACCTTGATGGGAGGATGGCAAGCTTGAATAAATTCAGCGATTGTAGTGAGATAGTCGGCAATTTGATATTCCCGCACGGGATGCGCTGATTCGCCCCAACCAATTAAGTCGGCTGCAAGAATCTGGTATTCGCTGGCAAATGCAGGGTAAACTTTAGACCATTCGTAAGCTGAAGCACCGCCACCAAAGCAGTGTAGAAAGACTAGGCGAGGTAATTCATGACTGGATGAGGATAGCCAAGGTGCGGCTACCTGGGTGTAGTAAGTCATCGATCCTAAAGAGGTGGCGATCGCCTGTTTTCCAAAGCCAGGGGGCTGAAATTGATTCATGTTAATTTGAATTTGAACGCGCTTGATTTCGACATTTTGACTTTTGTACGGGCGGGTTTACCAAAAAACTCTGACTCCGACAAAGATTTCGGGTGAACCCGCCCGTACGAATAACTTTTGACTTTTGACTTTCTAGGGAGATTGAATGCAAACTGTGAAGGTAGCAATTATAGGCTGTGGTTATGTCGGTAAGGCGATCGCGCGTCACTGGCAGCAGGATGGTAAATATCAGATTACCGCAACCACGACAACTCAGGCACGGATAAGCGAGTTAGAACAATTAGCTCAGCAAGTTGTCATCGCTAAAGGAGACGATGAAGCCACTCTCCTGTCAGCCATCCAAGATCGAGATATTGTCATTCTGAGCATTGCGCCTAAATTTTTTGCAGCTGATAGCTACGAATCTACTTACCTACAAACTGCCAAGAATTTAATTCAAGTTTTGCCACAAACTGCTGTTAAACAAATTATTTATACGGGGAGTTATTCTGTTTACGGCGATAAAAATGGGGCATGGGTAGACGAAGAATCACCTTTAACGCCAGCAAATCAAAACGGACAAGTTTTGGCAGAGACAGAAGAAGTATTGCTCTGCGCTGCGAGTGACAAATTGAAAGTCTGTATCTTACGCTTGGGCGGAATTTACGGTGAAGGGCGGGAATTGACAAAAATCTTCAGTCGTGCATTTGGTACAACTCGTCCAGGGAACGGGCAAACCTATACGAATTGGATTCACCTTGACGATATTGTCGGCGCGATCGCCTTTGCCGTAGAAAGGCAATTAGAGGGAATTTATAATTTAGTAGGTGATGAACCTCCATTATCTCGCGATTTGTTGCAAAATTTGTGCGATCGCTATAACCTGCCTCAAGTGTTGTGGAATCCTGAGTTATCGGAAACCCGTCCATACAATGCCAGGGTATCGAATCGGAAACTCAAAACCGCAGGATACAGTTTTATTCACCCAGAAGTTTTGATTTAGGGCTAGACATGGGTAAATTCTGCAAATTTCAAGTTTTGAAAGGCTCCTGTCTCGTCATATGCAATTGTAATCTGTTGCAGATAACTTGAGTTAACCAACCAAGTAGCAGCGATTACAATTGGTTTGCCTACCTCAACTTGTCTGGGACAACTTAAAGAAATCTCGTCGGGAAAAAAGAACGATTCGTTCCCTTCTATCTGCCAATTTAAGTTAGCTGGAACCGCCGGAGAAACTTTTAAATCGGGTGTCATCGTAACTGAAGTCCCCGCCCAATTTTCACTCAGACTTCTTTCCGATACTAAATCAAGATTGGTAGACCAATGTTGACTGGGAAAGCCTGTAGAGTCTTCGCGAATACTCAATATTTTAGTTAAGTTAGTACCATCCGGATAAGCCGCGATCGCGCTATGGCGTAAGTTTTTGTGAATGAAAAATAATTCTACTGCAAAAAAAGAGGCAGCTACTAGCTTCTCAGCATGAAAAGCCCCAGCACCTTGAGGAAAAAAAATCGATCTAAGAAATGGCTTTTGTAACTGCCAAGTTTTTTCCTCGATTTTCCCATCGGCATAAATATATCGATTTGTATGTGTAATTTGAGTTTTTTCTAAGTTGGCGCGAAAACTTCTCAAACTTTGAAACGAATCTTTGACCTCTCCTTGAGCAGAATAACTCGTCCAAATTCCATGCCAATCATGTAAATGGTGAGCGCAAAAGTTATTCCAATTTTGTTCTTGAATGTCTATAGGCATAATTAAACTCTTAAATCTTTATCCTCATACAAATACCGCGATCGCCCTACTTCATTCAAGATTTATACCAAAGGCTTAATCATCTTGGCGCTGTTTGTTACCAAAATAGAGATAGCTGCTCGCAATCTGACTAGGAACAAGCTATGACAGAAAAAAATCGTGCTGGCTGGGATGCAGGTAGATTCATCCGCACTTTAGCCTATTTTGAGGCGATTCCTGGCTGGAGTTGGTTAAAACAGATACTCCCAGGTGTGGCTGACAAACCCGAAAATTATTTATCTGGAGGTAAGCAAGTGGGAGTTATCCTAGTCGCTGGCGCAACGGGTGGTGTAGGTAAGCGAGTCGTACAACGGCTGTTAGAAAGAGGATACCAAGTGCGATCGCTCGTCCGAGATAAAGATAAAGCAAGCTCGATTTTGGGCAACAATGTAGAAACCTATGTCGGCGACATTACCCAACCAGAAACCCTAACACCAGCAATGATGGCAAACGTCCGTGCTGTCATTTGCTGTACGGCGGTGCGGGTGCAACCAGTGGGCGGCGATACCCCAGACAGAGAAAAATACAATCAAGGCGTGAAGTTCTATCAACCCGAAATCGTCGGTGATACTCCAGAACGGGTGGAATACTTGGGAGTAAAAAATTTAGTCCAAGCGGCGGCTCAATATTGGCAACAGAACCCAAGTGGTGAAAAAATCGTCTTTGATTTTAGTCAACCAACTCCCCAATTACAGCAAATTTGGGGTGCTGTGGATGATGTTGTCATGGGTGGTGTCAGTCAAAGCGAGATCCGCTTTGTGGAAGGGACGGCTTTGTTTACGGGTAATGTTTCTACAGCCAACTCCGGCGGCTTTGCTTCTGTCAGGACAAAAAATTTTACTTCGCCACTAGATTTATCCGGCTACGAAGGCGTGACGCTGCGAGTCAGGGGAGACGGTAAGCGCTACAAGTTTTTCCTGCGCACGGAATCGAGTTGGGATGGAATGGCTTATTCGTATTCTTTTGATACCGTAGCCAATGAGTGGATAACGGTACGAATTCCATTTAACCAATTAACAGCAGTATTTCGGGCAAAAACAATATCAGATGCTCCGGCGATCGATACTACCAAAATTCGCTCGTTGCAATTAATGTTGAGCAAATTTGAATACAATGGCGAACTCAATCCGCAGTTTTCTCCTGGTGGTTTCGCGTTGCAAGTCGAGTCTATTGGCGCGTATGGTAGTGCAAAACCCCAGTTTATTTTAGTCAGTTCCGCCGGTGTCACTCGTCCCAATCGCCCAGGAATTAACTTAGAGGAAGAACCGCCAGCCGTGCGTTTAAATGACCAATTGGGAGGAATTCTAACTTGGAAATGGCGTGGTGAGGAAGCTGTGAGAGAAAGTGGCGTTCCTTATACAATTATCAGACCGTGCGCCCTGACAGAAGAACCTGGGATACAGCCTTTGGTTTTCGACCAAGGGGACAATATTAAAGGTAAAGTCAGCCGCGATTCAATTGCCGAACTCTGCGTTCGAGTCGTGGAGCAACCCCAGGATGGTAACTTGACTTTTGAAGTCAAAGCCGATCCGAACTACGGTGCTTTTGCTGCTAATTGGCAAAATTTGTTGGCTCGTTTAAAACGCGATTGATAGCGGTTTTCGATTGGGCAAAACACACGATCTGTAGGGGCGCACAGCTGTGCGCCCCTACAAATGTCACGCACCCAATCGAGAATTGCTATGAGAGTTACGCGCCGGAAGTCCGAGATCTCGATCCCCCCTAACCCCCCTTAAAAAGGGGGGGAATTTTATACTTTCTGTGAGATTATCTCTATTTATTGAGAAAATTTCTTGCCGATTTTTATTAGCCGAGTAGTATTATTGAAAATTAGTTTCAGTAAATTTACTGGCTAAAAAGCGAGTATTTACTTCAAAGTCATGCAAAATCGAATCTTGCATCTCTCTAAAGGAGTAAATCAGCAAGTCATATGATGGTTTGTGAGCGAGGAGTTATTGTGTCAAATTTGCAATTACTATCTGTACTAAGCTTAGTGGGCGCGATCGCCACGTTCGTCCCCGCGATCGCTCAAGCGCAACTTGCATCAGTATCCACTTATACTCAAAACGCGCCCCAAGAGCAGCGTAGCGGTGCAGAGAAGGCAATCGAGGTAACGGGTGTACGACTGAATTCGACTCCTCAAGGGCTAGAACTTATCCTAGAAACGGCAGGCGGGCAGCAATTGCCAGTGGCTACACCCACGGTTGACGACAATAGCTGGATTGCCGATCTTCCTCAAACAAGGCTGGCGTTACCAGAGGGAGATTATCGGGCAGAAAACCCAGCCCAGGGAATCAGTCTCGTTACAGTAACTCAGATTGATGCTAATCGTGTCAGAGTTCAACTCGTGGGAGAGACAGCAGCACCCATAGCAGAAGTTGTACCAAGTCAAAATGGCTTGGTTGTTACCGTTACGCCTGCAACCGCCGCACCAACAGCGCAAACTCCAACAGAAACAGAGACGATTACAGAAGGCGAGCCAGCACAGGAAATTACCGTGACGGCAACGCGGACGGCAGCAGAACCGCAGGACGTACCGCGATCGGTGACGATAATTAACCGCGAACAAATTGAACAACAAACAAGACTGTCCCAAAATGTAGGGGAAATTCTCGGTAAGTTGGTTCCTGGCTTAGCAGTTCCAACTCAAAGCAGCAGTAACTTTGGGCAAACTCTACGGGGGCGCAACATACAAGTTTTAATTGATGGCATTCATTCCGCAATCAACTTCGCGAAATGCTCAGCGCGATTTGCGCACGATCGATCCTTCGGCGATCGAACGAATTGAAGTGGTAAGGGGTCCTTCGGCGATTTATGGTGATGGTGGAACGGGTGGTGTCATCAATATCATCACGCGCACGCCAAGCGAGGAGAGGTTAGCTTCTCAGACTCAAATTGGCATAAGTGGAGCTTTGGGAAATTTATCAGGCGATAGTTTAGGTTATAACCTGCAACATGCGATTTCTGGCACTGAGGATAATCTCGATTTTGCCGTGAGTGGTTCGCTGACGACTACAGGTGGTTTTTTTGATGCCGAGGGCGATCGCATTCCTCCCGATCCGAATGCTCAAGGTGGTTTTTCTGATGCGGAAACACTCAACTTTTTTGGTAAGTTGGGCGTAAATTTAGACGAACAACAGCGTCTCCAGTTGACGTTCAACCACTTCGATGATACTCAAGATACGGACTTTACTACCGATCCCAGTGTCAACTTGTTACCAGGCAGACAAAAAGCTCGCACTCTAGAAGGATTGAACTTAGACGAGCTTCCAGGTACGAGAAACACGCTGCTGAATTTGCAATACAGCCACGAAAACCTGTTGGGCAGCAACGTGCAGGCTCAACTGTACTACCGAGATTACCTAACTGAGTTCTTTCCATTTGACGGTAGAAATTTTAGTAACTTGGGCAACCAGATTTATCAGTCGCGGGTGGAATCGGAAAGGTTTGGCGGACGCTTACAAATTGAAACGCCTTTATTTAACAAAGGGGCAGCGAGATTGTTGTGGGGTGTAGACTACTTTAACGAAGATACCGTGCAACCAGTGACAACCTTCGATCGCGCTGCTTTTGCAGCCAGTGGAGGTTTGGATTTTCTCCCTACAGGCGAACGGACTTGGACACCACTGCTAGAACTCAATAGTTTGGGTTTATTTGCCCAGTTAACCTGGGATGTGAGCGATAGCTTTATCGTCAACGGCGGTGTGCGCTACGAAAATGCCGATGTCAGCGTGGATGACTTCACGACTTTAGCCAATCCCGATACGGTGATTCCTGGGGGCGATCTCAATTTTGACGCGACGCTGTTCAACATTGGTACAGTATTGTTCTTGACAGAAGAGATAAACGTATTTGCGAATTTCGCCCAAGGTTTCTCGCTAGCAGATATCGGCTTAGTTTTAAGAAATGCTCAACCAGGATTCGATGTCGAGTCACTCAATCCAGAACCGCAGCAGGTTGATAGTTATGAAATTGGTTTGCGCGGGCAGTGGGAGACAATCCAAGGGTCTTTATCTGCTTTCTACAATGAGTCAGAGTTAGGTACGACTTTTACCGCACCAGGAACCGTACTGCGCGCCCCAGAACGGATTTATGGTGTAGAAGCTGCTGTAGACGTGCAACCAAGCGATCGCACTTCACTTGGTGGTTCTGTTACTTTACAAGGGGGTGAAATCGATCTAACTGATGATGGAGACTATACAGCTTTGGATGGCTTTCGGATTCCGCCTTTGAAAGTTGTAGCTTATGTCGAGAATGAAACTTCCCCAGGTTGGCGCAATCGTCTTCAAGCATTATTTTCTGGCGATCGCGATGTGTTTGGTGACAGCATTGCTTTTGGGAGAAGGGAAGTAGAAAGTTACTTGACTGTAGACTACATCAGCAGCATTCAACTGGGAGATGCTGGAACTTTACAAATTGGAGTGGAAAACTTGTTCGACAATCAATATTTCCCGATTGTGTCCCAAATTCAAGCTAACGATTCGGCTTATTCTGCTGCTAGAGGTAGAACTGTGAGCATTAAATATTCGATTGATTGGTAAAAACTCAGGACGTACTAATCTACGCTTCTAGACCCACTTGAGCGATCTAATTTTAGATTTGGGATTTTTGATTCAAGAAAACATCGTAAATCCCAATTCCTAATAAATATTTTTAGCTTTTCTATATCAATAAAAATTTTGAACTGCTAAGTCAATAGCAATCCAAAAAACTAAAACTCTGTGTTAGCAATACAAAACAATCTATACTGTTCAGTATTGTTACTTGCTTCTTCCTAACGGCTTATAACTAAATTAACTATTTTTTGCGCTTCTTCCTCTAACTAGAGAGAGGAAAATTTTAAGTTAAATTGTGATGAAATACACTATAGCAATCTTAGATGGATCGTGAAATCGATTGTTCGTGTAGAGACGTTACATGTAACGTCTCTACACGAGGAAGAACGTGTATAAATCATTTTTTAAAAATAATTGCTTTCTTTTGTATTCAAATAAACACAGCAAATTACATCAAAATCTCTCATAAGTATTAGTGAGATCGTCTATAAGACTGAAATTAACTGGTCAACAACTTGTGGCGATCGCAGCTATGATAAAGTACTTATGTACTTTGATCGAGCGAGGAAAAGTATGTTCGACGTAGGAGAGTATGTAGTTCATCAGAATACGGGACATACAGGTAGGGTAATTGGCTACGGACACCAAATACTCAACGGCGTTTACGTAACAACACTTAAAGTACTAGTGCATGATGCTGAAATTATTGGTAGGCGGGGAGCCATAGAAGAAGATTTATATTCAGCATGGATTGGGTGTCATATTTCAAACAATTCTCTTTTTTAAAATTAGTTAGTGAATAGGGTGGGCAATGCCCACCTTAAGACAAGCATTTGTTATTCGTGAAAAAGGGAATATTTCTATAGACAGTTGATAAATATTATTTGAGATTAAATTGCCATAAACAGATATTGCTAAAGATTCAAGTTCTATTTTTGACTCGGTAATTATTGTTGTAATGGATACAAGTATTTCATAGTGCTTTTCACTCTTTAGCCGGTTGCTAGACAAAGCGCTCTTGCTCTATTATTCACCTAGCAATCTATGCAAGCAGAACCATGACAGATATTAAACAATTTTTCATGTCTCACTTAAGTAGCTTGCAAGGACAAGTAAACAATGAAAACGATCTAATAGCATCTTGGGGTAGTGGTTGGCAAAAACTTAATTTAGATCAAAAAAAACTGGTAAGTGAAATCTTTCACAAGCCAGTTTGCCTGACGATTAAGTTTGTTCAGGTAGAGAATCTACTGGATAATCTGAAAATTGAACCCGAAACAACTAGTTTGATTAATCGAAAAACTGGGGCTATTTGGTCGCTGACTTTGAAGCAAAAAAGACTAACAATAGACGTACCAAACTTTAGTTTTCAAATTTATTCTTGTAGTCCGACTCAATTTAAACCAATCGCTCCAGACATGAAAATAGACATTGAATTTGATGAAGATTACCAAAATCAGAACTTACTGATGCACTTGTATGCTAAAGGTGAAAAACGGGCTACTTTTGAAGCTCTTTAAAAGTGAGTAGTGAGTAGTTGCAGAATCTCTATAGTTGTTGTTGCAGTGCTTGGCGCATAATCTCTACAGGAACGGGTTGTTGTAACCAGATTTTTAAAGCAGCCGCGCCTTGTTGCACTAGCATTTCCAAGCCATCAATAGTCCTTGCACCTTGTTGCTGTGCCTGTTGTAGAAATAACGTTGGACGAGGAGTATAAATTAAATCGTAGGCGATCGCACCTTGTTTTAATACTGCCATCTCACTTAGACTTAAAGGCGATCGATTGACATGAGGATACATACCGATGGGCGTTGTATTTACCAGTAAATCGGCACGGGCAATTAAATCCGGTAGCTTATCCCAAGTATAGACTTGCAAGTTAGCTTGAACTTGAGAATTACTCCAACTCGTGTAAAACTCCTGTAACTTAACCTCATTACGCCCTACGACACAAATTTCCGCACAACCTAGCTGAGAACAACCCGCCACTACAGCCCTAGCTGCACCGCCATTACCGAGAATGACTGCTGTTTGTGGGTAATTGGTAATTGGTAATTGGTAGTTGGTGTTTGGTGAGTCAGTTTCTACTTTTGACTCTTGACTTTTGACTTTTGACTTTTCTAAAAGCGGTGCGAGAAATCCTTCCACGTCAGTATTAGTTCCCGCCCACCCTTCATCTATGCGCCAGACAGTATTAACTGCGCCTACTGCTTGCGCTACGGGAGAGACTTCTGATAGAAAGGGCAAAATTGCCTGCTTGTGAGGAATGGTGGCGTTAAAACCGACTAAGCCAATCGCTGCAAAACCTTGGAGTGCAACAGCTAAATCTTCCGGTTTTACGGGTAAGGGGAGATAGACATAATCTAATCCTAAATGGGCGATCGCGGCATTGTGCATCGCGGGTGAAAGGGAATGTTCCACCGGATGTCCAATTACGCCAAGTAGTTTTGTTTTACCTGTAATCATCAAGAAAGTGAGTCGTGAGTAGGGAAATCACCAACAACCAACTACCAATTACCAATTCCCTCTAAATTAAAATTAGTAATGTTACTTAACATTACTAAATCGTGCAAACAACAACAGCTGCTACAACCTCGGTTCCTGGTAAGTATTGGCAGTGGCGCGGGCATTCGATTTACTATGTCAAGGCGGGAACGCCCCATCCTCAGCGCCCACCTTTACTATTAGTACATGGATTTGGTGCTTCTACCGACCACTGGCGCAAAAATATTGCCGAACTGCAAAAGGATTTTCAAGTCTACGCGATCGATCTGATTGGTTTCGGACGCTCCGCTAAAGCTAAACTGCAATATAGCGGTGACTTGTGGCGCGACCAACTGCATGATTTTATCACCGAAGTTATCGAACAGCCTGCGGTACTGGCGGGTAATTCATTAGGTGGATATGCGAGTTTGTGCGTTGCTGCCCAGCGTCCAGATGCCGCAGCAGGGTTAGTATTATTGAACAGTGCCGGTCCTTTTAGCGAAGAACAGCCTAGCGTTGAATCAGAATCAGTGCAAACTGAAGTTCAACCACCACGCCAGCCGGACTTATGGCAAAAATTCTTCGGAGATGTAACCAAGTGGACTTTTCAGCAGCCTTGGGCGCGGTTTCTGTTATTTCAGTACATTCGCCAACCGTGGGTAATTCGGCAAACTTTAGAAAAAGTCTATCTTGATAAAAGTGCCATTACAGACCAATTAGTAGAAGATATTTATCGTCCGGCGTGCGATCCTGGTGCAGTAGATGTGTTTGCCTCGGTTTTCAGCACTCCTCAAGGGGAAAAAGTTGATATATTGCTACAACAATTGACTTGCCCGTTACTGTTATTGTGGGGTGAGGGCGACCCGTGGATGAATGCCAGAGGGCGAAGTCCAAAGTTTCGTCAATATTATCCACAATTGCGAGAATACTTCTTGAAAGCAGGTCATTGTCCTCATGATGAAGTTCCCGAACAGGTGAATTCATTGCTGCGGGAGTGGATATTATCGATTTCTACGTGAATTTGGTAATTGGTAATATTTTTTAGGGTGCGTTGATTAATGCACCCTACCAATTTTGAATTTTGTGCATTACCCTCCAGCACAGATAGTAAACAATTTAGCAAAATCTTATTAATTCTTCAAATAAACTGGACGATCGCTCATTTTCTGCTCCATATTAAGTGCATTATCGAGAGTAGGAATTAGGGCTTTGAAATACGATATTCGCTACAAACCAGCCTTTGCTGCTATTTTCGTCACGCTCGATCCTGGGGAGAGTATTACTGCTGAAGCTGGGGCAATGACGAGTATGGATGCGCAGTTATCAATCCAAACTAAATTTTCTGGTGGTTTAATTCCTGCCTTACTGAAAAAGTTTTTGGGTGGCGAATCGTTATTCGTTAATACTTTTACCAATCGGACTCAACAATCCCTTAGATTAGTTTTAACTCAATCCACAATTGGCGATATTGGCAGACTTGATTTGAGTCAGGGAGATATTTGCTTGCAACCAGGGGCATTTGTCGCCCATAGTGCAGGGGTGAAAATGGGCTTACAATGGGCAGGAATTAAAAGTTGGTTGGCAGGCGAAGGATTATTTAAACTGAAACTCAGTGGTAGTGGTAGGGCATTTTTTGGCTGCTATGGCGGGATTACAAAAAAGCAGATTCAAGGAGAATTTATTGTCGATAGCGGACATTTAGTTGCCTACGAACCAAAAATTAAAATGAGCATTGGATTAGCTGGTGGCTTAGTTGGTTCCGTCACCTCTGGCGAAGGATTAGTCAATCGTCTTGCTGGTACGGGCGATATTTATTTACAATCTCGCAGTATTGATGGATTAGTTAGATATTTGCGATCGCAAGTTAAGTAGTCAGTTGTCATTGTCATTTGTGAGTAGCTAATTTTGACTTTTAACTTTTAACTTTTGACTTCTATGAACATAGATATCTTACATCAACCCGATAGCGCGATCGCTCATATTAGGATGAGGGCTGGCGAGGAGTTAGTGGCGGAAGCAGGCAGTATGATTGCTATGAGTAGTTATATCAATGCTAGTACTACCCTCAGACAAGGAAAAAATGGTGGAATCTGGGGCGGACTTAAACGAATGATGGCGGGAGAGTCTTTATTTTTGAGTATATTTCGTTCTCCCACACATGACGGTGAAGTCTTTTTAGCCCCTAAATTAATGGGTGATATTTTGATTTATCAAATGTCATCAGTTGGGCTAGTTGTTCAAGCAAGTTCTTATTTAGCTAGCGAAGCAAATGTTGATATTAACGTCGGGTTTCAAGGCTTTAGATCGTTCTTTTCAGGAGAATCAATTTTTTGGTTGGACATAGGCGGTTCCGGTCAGATTATTTTGACATCTTTTGGAGCAATTTACGAAATTCTTGTTGATGGCGAGTATATCGTTGATACTGGGCATATTGTTGCTTTTGAAAAAAGTTTAAATTTTAGCATTACAAAAGTTGGCTCTAGTTTAATTGGAGCATTTTTAGGTGGAGAAGGATTAGCCTGTCGCTTTCAAGGTAAAGGCAGATTATTTTGCCAAACTCACAATGCTAATGCTTTCGGTCAAATAGTTGGCTCGCAATTACCTGCAAAATGAGGGAATCAGTTATCAGTGTAGAGACATTACATGTAACGTCTCTACAAATTTACCAATTATCAATTACTAATTACCAATTATGAATATCACTTATAAAATCGAACATTCTCCTGCTTATGCTTCTTTGCAACTCGATTTGAGGGCAAATGAAACTGTACTAGTCGAATCTGGGGCAATGGCGGCGATGGACTCTTGGATAAAAATGAAGTCCAAAATGAAAGGGGGATTGATGAAAGGAATAGGCAGAATGGTAGGAGGCGAGTCTTTATTTATGAGCGAATTTACCGCTGAAGGACGAGCCGGACAGCTACTGCTTTCCCCTGGAGTGCCAGGAGATATTCAGCATTATTATCTAGATGGTAACGGTTTAATGCTGCAATCTTCGGGATTTGTGGCTGCTAGCCCTACAGTTGAAATCGACCCTTCATTTCAAGGATTTAGAGGTTTTTTTAGCGGTGAGTCTTTATTTTTGTTACGAGTTACTGGTAAGGGCGATCTTTGGTTTAGCTCCTATGGTGCAATTATTGAGATTCCTGTAGAGGGAGATTATGTAGTGGATACGGGCTACGTGGTTGCTTTTGAAGATTCACTCAGTTACCACGTAGAGATGATTGGTGGTCTATCATTTAAGAATCTGAGAACGGGAATTTTAGGCGGGGAAGGATTGGTTTGTCGCTTCCGAGGGAAAGGAAAGCTTTGGATTCAATCTCGTCAGATGTATAATTTACTCAATTTTTTAGACGCTTTTCGTCCCACTAAGAGTAGTGATTGAATTTAAGGGAGTAGTTATCAGTGACCAGTGACCAGTGACCAGTGACCAGTTAACAATCCACTACACCTCACACCCCACACCCCACACCCTATTTACTACTAGCCACTAGCCACTAGCCACTAGCCACTCTTAATGAATTATAAATTTTGTTCCCAACAAGACTGATGGTGTTATGCTAAATGCCAAAATCGATAGATCTTCGGTTAGGCAAGCTCAGCCAAATTAATTGCGATCGCGAATGAATCCAGCAGAAATAGAAACCCGTCCAGGTGAAAGATATTTAAAATTTTATCTGGCAGAACAAATTCCTGCTATTTTGGCAATGGAGTACGTGCAAGAGGTATTAATGATACCGGCACGGAGAATCACCCCTATGCCCAATATGCCTGAGTGTGTAGTCGGTTTGCTGAACCACCGCAATCGGGTATTGTGGGTAGTCGATTTGGCTCAGATCCTCAGCTTGCAGCCGCTCGACCATAATATCTCGCAATATAACGTCATTTTAATTCAAGCCCAGCAAATGACTTTGGGGTTACTCGTACCAGAAGTCAACGGCGTAAAATACTTTACTCCAGACTTGGTTCAATCCTCAAAAGAGCTGGTAACATCAGCATTAATTCCTTTCCTTCATGGCTGTATCGTCCAGGAACAAGAGTTAATACTCGTAGTCAATGCAGAAGCAATTTTACTTGCCCCCGCTCTGTACAGGAAATAGCTTTGATGTTGAAATGATTGGTGTTTGGCGGAATTGCTCTTACTGGAGACGCTGAGTTTATGAATATACGCTCTAAGAAAGAACCGAGGCAAGACGCGGCAGGAGAAGATCGCAAAACTGGTATGAATCGTCAAGCAGATCGCAGTCAAGAGCCGGAGTCTGGTTTAACCAAAAGTCATACTAACCCGCTGACGATCGCTGCCGGACAAACTACAGTGCCTCACGGCGTTAACTCAGTCAAGCGTCCTCCCTCCAAGTCGCGTTCGTGGTGGTGGCAGCGGATCGGCTTGAGAGCCAAAGCTACGCTTGGGGCGATCGCGGTTAGCACGATGCCGATCGTTCTTTTAGGAGCAACCGCCTATCACCTCACCAGTAGTAATATTACTCAGAATATCAGACAGCAACAGCAAGTGCGAGTTGCATCTTTCGCCGATCGCTTAGATCGATTTTTAATCGGACGCTACCAGGACGTACAAACCCTGGCAAGTATGACGCTATTCAATCGCCCTTATATTCGGCGATCGCTACCAGAAGCAGAAAGACAAGCATTTTTAGACCAATACATTAAGAACGGTCAAGGCTACGACAGTATCATCCTGCTAGATCTGGACGGCGATGTCGTGATGCAATCGTCTGGAGATGTCATTCAAAACTACAACAAAATCGACTACTTTCAGGCAGCCCTGAAGGGCGATCGCCCAGTCATTACGCCGCCGCGTAAATCTATCGCTACGGGACAGTACTCGATTTTTACCGCTGCACCAGTCAAAGATCCCGATACGGGACAAACAATTGGCGTAGTCCGTACCCGCACTCCTGTAGCGTATTTCGATCGCAGCGTGCAACAGCAAGATCGGCAGCTGACCAAAAATATTCCTGGCTTGCAGATTGAGGAGTTCCTGGCTTTCAACGAGCGCGGTACGATCTTCATCGCCCCAGCATCGTATCCCGAATACTTGGGTAAAGATGTCAAAGCAATTTTTCCCCAGGCAGTTACGCAACTGCAAAAATCGTCAACCCTGGGTAGTACATACGATATCAATCGCCAGCAACAACAAGAATATTTGCTATCTTATGCGCCGTTACCAGCAATTAAAGAATTAGCCAAACTGAACTGGGGAGTGGCGATCGCTCAGCCTAGTGACGAACTGTTTGCCGACATTCGCGGCGGATTGCTGCTCACTTTTATGGGAGCAACGGGATTGACCACATTACTAGCAGCGGCGATCGCGACAATTCTAGTCAACCGCGCCCTGCGCCCGATCGTCACCGTTTCTCGCGCCGTGCGCAAACTAGGACAAGGCAAACTCGACACTCGCGTTCCGGTGACAGGCGAAGATGAAGTCGGGGTGTTAGCAGCAAATATTAACCGCATGGCGGAACAACTGCAAACCCAACTCGAACAACAGCAAAGCACTGTCGAAAGAGCAAATTTACTCACCGATCTAACCTTGCAAATTCGGCAGTCGCTTAACTTTCAAGATATTTTAGTTACTGCTGTGCGGGAAGTACGGCGCGTCCTGAAAACAGAGCGCGTTGTGGTTTATTGCTTCGATCCTGACTGGCAGGGAAAAATTATTGCCGAGTCAGTAGCCCCTGGTTGGCAACAGTTAGTCGGGCAAACAATAGATGATAGCTGCTTTCGGGAAGGTTACGCCCAACAGTATCGCGAAGGTAGGGTACGGGCGATCGACAATATTTATCAAGCCGGACTGGCAGCTTGTCATGTCAAACAGTTAGAAAAATTTGAAGTCAAGGCTACGTTGGTTGCGCCGCTGATTCGCGATCGCGAATTGTTAGGATTACTCATTGCCCATCAATGTTCTAAATCGCGGATCTGGCAGCAAGCGGATATCGATTTATTTACCCAGTTAGCAACTCAAATTGGCTTTGCCCTCGATCAAGCTCATCTTTTAGAACAGGTAGAAGCCTCTCGCCAAAAAGCTGAAACGATTTCCCTCGACCAAAGACAACAAAAAGAAATTTTGCAGCAAAAACTCGTACAGTTGCTAGCCCAAATTGAAGGCACGGCAAGGGGAGATTTGACAGTCAGGGCAAACACAACCACTGGAGAAATCGGCACGGTAGCAGAATTTTTCAACGCCATTATCGAAAGCCTCAGACAATTAGTCGTGCAGGTGAAAAAAGCGGCAACACAAGTGAATATTTCGGTAGACGAAAACGCAGGCGCAATCCGCCAACTCGCCGATGAAGCACTCAAACAAGCCCAGGATATCGATCGCACCCTAGACTCAGTACAGCGCATGACTCATTCGATTCAAGCTGTAGCAGCTAGCGCCGATCGCGCCGCCGAAGTTGCTAGCATTGCTTTTAGCACGGCAGAGACTGGTGGCAAAGCAATGGATCGCACGGTACAGAGTATTTTGAGTTTGCGGGATACAGTGACAACAACCGCAATGCAAGCCAAGCAGTTAGGCGAATCGACTCAACAGATCTCGAAAGTCGTATCTTTAATCAATCACATTGCCCTGCAAACTAATGTTTTAGCCATTAATGCTAGCATCGAAGCCGGACGCGCCGGAGAAGCCGGACGGGGATTTACTGTCGTGGCAGAAGAAATCGGGCAACTCGCCGCCAAATCAGCCGCAGCCACGCAGGAAATCGAACAAATTGTCGAGAATATTCAAATGGAAACGAGCCATGTCGTGCGGACGATGGAAATAGGCAACCAGCAGGCGATCGCAGGCGCGAATTTTGTGGAAGATTCCAAACAAAGTTTGGGACGAATTTTAGAAGAATCGCATCAAATTTATCAATTGGTGCAATCGATTTCGCGTGCCACGATTTCCCAAGTCGAGACAGCACAAATGGTTACGGAATTGATGCAAGAAATTGCTGGTGTATCGGCAGGATCTTCCGAATACTCCCGTCAAATCTCCAATTCCCTACAACGCACCGTAGAAGTTGCCCAACAACTGCAAGTTTCAGTTGGCAAGTTTAAAGTTGGCGACGAAATGCGGGAATTGGGAAAAAAGAGAGCTGAGGGAGCTAAGGGAGCTGAGGGAGCTGAGGGAGAAAATACTATTGAGTATTAACAATTAATAACTAACTACTAATTCATCCTCACACAAAAATGACTCAGGATAAAGAACGTGAAATTCAGCTCCAGTTTTTAGAAGAAGCCCAAGACCATTTGGATGCGATCGAGTCAAAGCTAATTGGAGTTAGCAGTCGTGTAGAACTGACACGGCAAGAAGTTGATGCGATGCTGCGATCGGCACACTCGATTAAGGGTGGAGCGGCAATGATGGAATTTTAACTCTGAGTCATTTAGCTCATCGCCTGGAAAACTTTTTTAAAGTCATTAGAACTCAGAAGCAAATTCAGCCAGAAGTAGAAAGGTTGCTGTTGAGCGCTGTGGATTGTTTGCGCCACGTCGTCACGACAAATCGCCAGACAAACGTTGTGGACGAACAATGGCAGACAAGTCAAGTTCAACCGCTATTCGAGCAGTTGCAACAAATACTGGGAGAACCAAGGGAAGAACAGGAAACAGTTACACCTCTGTCACCGCAGCAGGGATTAGAAACGATCCAAATGCTGTTTGAATCGGAAGTTGATGCTTATTTGCAGCAGCTAGAGACGATTTTGGCGCAAGAGGATAAGTCTAATTTGGGCGCAGAAGTTGTGACGATCGCCCAAGATTTAAGCGATCTGGGGGAAGTGCTAGAGCTACCAGAGTTTAACAGTTTGTGTACCTCCGTAAAACAGCTATTAGCAACTCAACCCGCACGGGAGGAAGAGATCGCCCAGGCAGCTTTGCAGGCGTGGCGGCGATCGCAAGCCGCAATTATGGCGGGACAATTACAGGGTTTACCCTCGACGCTCAATTTAGATGGTGTTGTAGAGGAAGTTGTCTCAAGTCCAAGTACTGCCGATCCTGCACCCGTTACAGATGCTAGTCCTGCCAGATTATCATCTCCGCTCGATCTCGCGCCGCCAGCCGAACTGAAGGAGACGCAGGAAAATACCGTTAGAGTTCCGCTCAAACAGCTAGAGCAACTCAACGATCTGTTTGGGGAGTTGACCATAGAACGCAGCGGACTCGACTTACAAATAGAGAGGTTGCGGAACTCCGTCAAAATTCTGGAACGGAAAGTGCGATCGCTGCAACAATCCCATCACCGTCGTCGGACTGCGACACTGCCACCATCTCCATTTCCATCGGCTTTACCCACGACATCATCTTTTCTATCGGAAGTTGCCTTTTCTCCTGACAGCAGCCAATTGCAGCCGAACACAACCCCGCGATCGCCTCAGCCAACGCCCTCAATAGATAGTGGTAATAATCTAGATGAGGCAGCAGACGAAGCTTCGACAGAAGTAATGGCAAACCTGGTGCAATTGCAAGAAGTGAGCGGAGACATCGATCTGTGCTTGCAGGAAACAGAGCAAATTGTTGGCGACCTCAACCGCACGGCAAAACAACTGCAATTTTGCATCAACCAACTGCGAATGCGTCCGTTTGCCGATCTGGTCGGGCGGTTTCCTAGAGCCTTGCGGGAATTGGCTTTACAGCACGGTAAAAATGTCGAACTCAAAATTCAAGGCGGCGATACCCCGATCGATCGCAGTATTTTAGAAGCCCTGGGCAACCCGCTGATGCATTTGTTGCGTAATGCTTTCGATCATGGTATAGAAGACCCTGAAACTCGCAAAGCTAGCGGTAAGCCGGAACAAGGTACGATTTCAATTGAAGCAGCATATCGAGGCAATCAAGCCCTGATTACCTTCAAAGACGACGGGCGGGGGATTGCGCTCGATAAAGTCAGACAGCGGGCGCAACATCTAGGACTCGATCGGGAGGCGATCGCCAATGCTAGCGATGAAGAAGTTTTAACCCTGATCTTCGAGCCTGGTTTTAGTACTGCCGATGAAGTCACTTCCTTGTCCGGTCGCGGTGTCGGGATGGATGTCGTCCGCACGAACCTGCGCCAAGTGCGCGGTGACATTAAAGTAGAAACCAAAGCAGGAGTGGGTACGACATTTACGATCGGCGTTCCCCTCACTTTATCGGTGGCACGGGTGCTATTGGTGGAAAGTCGGGGGATACTACTGGCTTTTCCTACCACGGCGATCGAAGAAATGCTCCTGCTCGATGTAGAACAAATATCTACAATCGAAGACAAACCACAACTGCACTGGAAAGAATACTCAGTCCCGCTGATTTATCTGGGCGATTGGCTGAAATTTCGTCGCCTGCAAAACGCTAACGAAGAAAGAACTCAGCCCCTGATGAGCGCACCAACAGTATTATTAATTGCTAATGGTAGCGATTGGGTTGGTTTGCAAGTAGACCGTTGTTGGGGCGAACAGGAAGTTGCCATCCGTCCGGTCGAAGGTAACATTCCCATGCCTCCTGGCTTCAACGGTTGTACGATTTTAGGCGATGGTAAAGTCGTTCCCTTAATTAACACCCCAGAGTTACTTTACTGGATTGCCACTAGCCAACACCCTGCCAGCTTAGAGCCAGAGGATCGCCATCGTGCAGCGGCAGAACTACAAAACCAACGCCCGACAATTTTAGTCGTCGATGACTCGATTAACGTCCGCCGCCTCTTATCTTTGACGCTAGAAAAAGCAGGATATCGAGTCGAACAAGGCAAAGACGGACTGGATGCTTTAGAAAAGTTGATGAGTGGTGCTCAAATTGCTGCCGTAGTTTGCGATATTGACATGCCTCGGCTCGATGGGTACGGTTTCTTAGCTAGGGTGAAATCCAATCCAGCTTTCCAACAGTTACCCATTGTCATGTTGACCTCTCGCAGTGGCATTAAAGAACGTCAACTGGCTTTAAACTTGGGTGCAACCGCCTTTTTCTGTAAGCCTTATGACAAGCAGCAATTGTCAGAAACGCTGGAGCGTTTGATAAATGGGGGGGGAGAAGAGAGCTGAGGAAGCAATTCAAAATTTAAAATTCAAAATTCAAAATTCAAATTTTCCCGACTTCTGTACGGGTGGGTTTTGGAAGAAGAGCGCTCGTCAAAGCCTGTAAATCCTTTGCCAAACCCGCCCCTACCTGTACGGGCGGGTTTTGGACAAAGATTTATTGTCACTAGCCGTGAATATAGCAATCCTATTTGATTCATGAACGTGGAGCAGGCTTCTAGCCTGCGGCAGGCTAGAAGCCTACTTTACAAATCATTTAGAACTGCTATATATCCCTCTTCTGTCAGAGTGGGGTGAAACCTTGATTTTTCGTTGGCTGAAACAACGTAAATGCGTCAAATTTTTCAAGGACAGACCAACCTCTGTCAATTAAGTGAGAACTTGGTTGATAAGTTGACTGGTTGATTTGGGAACCCCGTACCGTCATCTTTGATGCGGTGTCGGGAGGATGTCAGACCAAAGCAGAATTAATCGATCGCGAACGACAGTTCCACGAGGTGCAGCCAGAAGGCATTATTCTCAAGTTTGGTACGGTTGTGGGTTTTGTCGTCGGGGTAATTATTCTCTATCAAGTGCTTTATTCTGATGTCAAAATTTGCATACCTAAAATTCTCCCTTGTCCTCTTTATCGCTTTCTTCTCGACTCCCGACTCCCGACTCCCGACTCCCGACTCCCGCCAAAAGCCGCTCGATTTGCCGATTTATTTCATTTAATTCAAACCGTTGACTGGCTGAAATTTGGGCTTGATGGGCGATCGCACTAGCCATTTCAGACTGCTGGCGACAAGTATTGATAATTTCTGCTAATTTCTGAGCATCTCCTGGTGGTACGAGCCAACCTGTTTTTCCCGTCTCTACCAGTTCCACTGCACCCCCAGCTTGGCTGGCTACGACTGGACGACCGCAAAGCATAGCTTCGACAATCACGCGCCCGAATGGTTCCGCCGCAATTGATGTGTGGGCAACTAAGTCACAGGCTGTCATTAATGACACGACATCGCTACGAAAGCCTAAAAATTGCACTCTTTGTTCTAGTCCTAACTCGGCAACTTGCTGGTGTAATTGTTGCTTGTAGTCCTGTTCGCCAAATAAAGCATCTCCAACAAATATTGCTGTCACTTCTGGCGGACACTGCGTCAGTGCGTCTAGAAGCACGTGCTGTCCTTTCCACGGTGCGAGTCGGCTGAAATGTCCGACAACAAACTTGCCTTCTAGCCCCAATTCTTGCCTTGTCTGAGCTACGGAATTTTCCTGTCGATACAACTGGGGGGCAAATCCGTTGTAGACAACACGAACGAGTTTGGGATTTCCCCCGGCGGCGAGGAAAGCTTTTTGACTTGCCTGGGAGTTAGCAATGACTAACGAGGCACGATTTGCCAAAGTTACAGCTAAACGCAGGTTAGTGCGGCTAAAATGCTCGGTTGAGAGAATGTCATGTAGGTGATATACCAAAGGGCGGCGACTGAGGAGGGATGCGATCGCTCCTACCACCAGTGCTTTTTGCGTATTGGCGTAGATGATGTCATACTCGCGGGCAATTTTGGCAACGCGGGTAATCAAAGGCAGCAACTGACCCAGGCTACTCGCGCCTTGGAGCAACCCACTGTCTTTACTCACTTGTAGCGATCGCCCAGTTAGCACCTGCACGGGAATTTCGTGCTGTTGGAGTAAATCTTTAAACCCACCATCGGCGAACAAACCAACTAAACAGCGATCGCGATATGGTTTAACAATATCCAACAGACAAAGCTCCGCCCCTCCTGGCTTGCCACTTTGATCGAGGAATAGGATTTTCATACGAATTGGTAATGGGTAGTTGGTAATTGGTAGTTGGTTGTTAATTACCATCAACTATCAACCATCAACTATTAACCATTTCCCCAAACTTTTTTCAGCTCAACTCCTTGTTCTCTAGAGTAGGCTCCATAGCCATAAGAAACGTTACTCACGCCATTTGCCACCACTCCAATCACGTTAAGCTTTCTCAGCATAGCGTTGGCTTGTACTAACTCTGTCTTCTTCACCATGCCAACGCGAGAAACTAGCACGACACCAGTACAGCAAGAAGCGGCAATCATCGCATCTACCATACCCAGTAAAGGTGGAGCATCGAGTAAAATCAAATCGTAATTTTGCTCGAATCCTGCCATCAACTCTCGCATTCTTTGCGAGCTGAGTAGGTTGGCTGGGTCTTCTGGCTGTGGTCCAGCAGTCAAAATGTCTATGTAGGAGCCAGAAGACTGAATTGCATTATGAATCGGCAGCGTGGCATCGCTGCTCAACAAGGTAGACAGTCCGTAATCGTTGGGCAAATTCAGGATTTGATGTAAACTCGGACGGCGCAAGTCGGTATCGATCAACAACACACGCTGATGTAGCCGTGCCGCACTTAAAGCTAGACCCAAGGCTAAAGTAGATTTACCCTCACCTGCTACGGCGGAAGTTACCACCAAAGATTTGAATGCAGCCATTTCGTTCATCAACTGGAGATTGCGATAAATCAAATCCAGCGATTCCCATGATGGGGGCCAATTTCGTACTTGTACCGTCCAGGGTGACAGATGCAGCGGCTTGCCAAAAGGCAAACTGACTTCTGGTTGTGCCACTCTGCCTCTGGGCAATTCTGGAGTCATGCCCAACAATGGTAGCTCGAATTGTCTCTCCAAGTCTTCGGAACTGTGGACGGAATCATCGACGGCATCGCGCAAGAAGGCGGCTAAACTACCCAGCATCAACCCCGCAACTAGACCCAACAACAAGTTCAGCTTCAAGTTGGGACCAACTTTCAATCCTAGACGTGGTTCTTCCAAAGCTTGCCAGTCAAATCCACCTCTAGCAATTTCTAAACTTAATTCTTGCTGCGCTCTCAACAGCTGCTGGAGTTTATCGCGATTAATTTGGACGAAGGGAACTAGACGGTTGTATTCTGCTAATAGCACTGGGAAGCGCTTGAGATCGCTACGTAGCTTCTGCTGTGTTTGCGCTAGACTGTTATCCCGCGCCCGCATCGCATTCATGTTTGTCTGTACTTCGATCAATTGACCTGCAAGGTTGAGGTCGAGCGCTCCTAATTGTCCTTGCTGGAGAATACCATCTGCCGCATTACCAGCTGCTGCTGCTTGGGATGCTTGTCCCTCACCCAGAACTCGTCCGCCTTCCTGCTTCATCATGCTCAGCAGGTTTTGCCGTTGTTCGAGTAATTTTTTCACGTTAGGGTCTTCATCCGTGAAGACAACCCGCCGCTGTGATAGGGCGAGTTCCGTTCTCTGCAACTCGTTGAGTAGGGTTTGATAGCGCGATGATTGGCTCAAGCGGGAAGCAACTAGCGCTTGTTGGGGAGAACGAGCGAGTTGCTGTTGCAGTTGACCGTAGCGTGCTTGCAAGTCATTATACTGGGCGCGGATGACTTCGCGTTCCTGCGCGATCGCATTTAACGAGTTATTGACTGTCGCCGCTTGTTGCTCTGGATCGATCAGGTTATTATTTTTGCGAAAATCTTCTAATTTATTCTCTGCTTGATCGACTGTTTTAGTCACGGCAGGGATTTGTTCGTTAATAAACTTCAAACCCTTTTTCAACCGCTGCTCTTGTTGTTCGCGATTATAAATTTGATAAACTGTATGGACGGCTTTCAGGACTTTTTGTGCTTTAATCGGATCGTTTGCTGTATAAGTCGCCTCGACGATCTTGGTATTGGCTTTTTCTTCAACAACTTGTTTTAGTACTAAGTTTTTCTTCACCTCCGCCACTGTAAGCGTAGGATATTCGGAGCGGAGAATATCGACTGCCCTTTGAATCAGCAGCGAACTACGCATGACGTTAATTTGCGTGGCATAGTCGTCAATCGTGACTCCAGAATCAGCATACTGCTCGCCTTGTCTCGGGGTCGTGCCATCTTTCTTCCCCTGATAATTCGGCTCGATCAGTAACTGCATCTCGCTCTGATATGTAGGCTTGGAGATTAAGGTAAACACAGTGGCAATTGTCAACACCGCTCCCATAACCCCCAGCAGCCAGTAGCGACGGCGCATCAAAACTGCTAACAACTGCCCGTAACCACCGTCTGATTCTTCGACGGTCATGGGCATATTACTTTCATTTACTCTAACCATGCCTAGCACTCCAAACAGTCTACAACGATCCTAATGAACTTATGCAATGCTACTCACCGTATCGGCGATCGCCCGTTCAACTTTGCTAAAAAACGCTTGTTCTGAAAAATGACTCAGGGCGTGATGGCGAATTTTGCCGTAGTCCCACTGAATTTCTTTGGCAGCAAGCAAAGCATTTTGGATTGCATCTGGCGATTGTCTGTAAAAGAATACTCCTGTATGTCCTGGAATTTGAGTGTCTATGACTCCTCCCGCGCCATAAGCAATCACGGGCGTACCGCTGGCATTTGCTTCTACTGGTACTAGCCCATAATCTTCTAAAGCCGCAACAACAACAGAGCAAGCTTTTGACATTAAATATTTTCGTTCGGCATCGCTGACATGTCCTAAAAATCTGACGTTCTTCAGCGCTTTTGACTCTAGCCGTTGGCGTTCTGGTCCATCGCCAATGATGACTAAAGGTAATCCCAGCCAGTTAAATGCTTCCACAATTACGTCAATTCGTTTGTAACTGATTAGACGAGCTGAAGCTAAATAAAAATTTTCCTTGTCATTAGAAAAAGTAAAGTTACCGCTATTAATTGGGTAGTTAATCACCAGTGCTGGTTTGCTATAGTGCTGGTTAATTCGCCGAGCTACGATACTAGAGTTAGCGATATAAAGGTCGGGTTCTTGAGCATAAATTCGGTCAACCTCTCGCATTTTGCGAAAGATCATTTCAATTAACGGATAGAAATAATGATAGTCCCCATACTCTCTCAAGTAAGTTTTTGTATCCCACAAAAACCGAGTCACGTTATGGCAAAAGCAAATGTGTTGCGCTCCCTTCCTCTTCTTCACAGCTTTAGCAAAGCTACTGCTGCTACTAATAATGAGGTCGTAATCCTGCAAATCCAGAGAGCGAAAAGCAGGGAAATAGAGAGGAGCCAGCATTCGGAAATATTTTGCTGCACCTGGGATTTTTTGTAATCCTGTCGTGTGAACTATACGGTTACCTAAATCGACAGTTTGTTCGGGATCGTATACAGAAGTAAAGATGTCTGCCTCGGGATAGCGTTGACAAAGCAGTTCAAAAACTCGCTCTGCGCCACCTCTTTGCGTTAGATAATCGTGAACTAGGGCTATCTTCATGAAAAAATAATAGAAGTTTATTTAGTAGAGTCAAACTTTAGGAACAGGCATTATTACAATTCATCTGTTGAATCCGCGAACGTACAAATCACTATGTCTCCAGAGATAGTACTTGTTGGTAGGCGCTGGCATTTGCGTAGATACACTGAAAATATAGGTAAACAGAAATTATTATACTCAACTTGTTATCGAGAACCGATGGAATCGCATACCTAGCTGAGAAAATTTACCTAAACTTTAAATAATTGAGCAATGGAAGCACTAGCAAAAAATGAATCTTATTCGAGGGAGAATCGCAGTTCGCGTTCTGCATTCAATTGGACTTGACGCATTCACAGAGGAATTAGTTGCATTGAATACAGGATTCACAACGTATTGGCAGAATTACTGAAACTAAAATCGGGGTTCATGCTTTGCTCATATTTTTCGGTCAATCCAAATCGAATCTATAAGTTGGGTAGAATCGTTGACATCAAGCGAACTCAACTGAGGTAACAGTTCGTACCGAGTTGGAAAAGCCAGTAAATTATGACTTTCCGTATGCTAGGATGAGAAACTAAACTTTAAATCAAATTCGCAATTGGCAAGAGTTTAGCCTTGACCAATCGATTATAGGTCTAGTTCTAGGCAATGTTTTGAAAATAGTTTGGAATCAGCTTGCCTATTCTTTAGAAGTTACTTCAGGCTGTAAATTATTCCCTCCGTGTTGCTTGGCATAGACTGTTCTACTATGGCAACAAGCAGAGCTTCAGGCGTTATTTCATGCATCTCATGCATCGCTGCTTATGTCTCAGCCACTTTCGGATCGTTTCGCGATCGCCTCAGCCCAAAAATTACTGGAAGCTTTCAGTTGTTTGGAAGTTAAACCGGTAGAATCGGCAGCAGAAGCCGCCCAGTTGCAACAGGCATTAGTACTACTAAGCACGCAAGCAGATTTCGTCAACTTCGGAATTTGTGCCGACACGCCAGAGCAGGGGCTAGCAGCATTAGCATCCTATGCCAAAGCTTTAGGATATACAGTCGCCATCGCTCCTCATGATTTAGCTGCGGCGATCGCTCCAGTATATATTAAATTTAACGGTCAAAGACAGACGTACTACCTCGACTCCTACACGGGTACGTATCGCGGCGTGCTGGTATCCTATCATTCATTGGTAGAAGAATCAGTCAACGGTACTTACGGTTATTTACCGTTGGATTTGTTTCAGTGACCAGTTATCAGTTATCAGTAAGAGCGTGAAGGGTGGTAATGGGTAATGGGTAATGGGTAGTTGGTGGTTGACAGTTCTTGCTCCCTTGCCCCTCTGCTTCCTTGTCCCCCTTGTCTCCCTTCGCCCCCTAATCCCCACTCCCTTCGGTCGTGGGGAAGAGCGAGTTCCCCCTTGTCTCCCTTGTCCCCTCTACAATGGGTAAACACCGATACATTTTGTTTAATAAACCCTACGGGGTGTTGAGCCAGTTTAGCGATGGCGATCGCGCTGGCGCAAAAGAGCGGCGCACGCTCAAAGATTACATTCCCATTCCCAAAGTTTATCCTGTCGGTCGCCTCGACTGGGATAGCGAGGGATTGATGCTACTAACCGATCGCGGACAACTTCAACATCGACTTGCCGACCCTAAATTTGGACATAGCCGCACTTATTGGGCGCAAGTAGAACGAATTCCAAATGCATCAGCGATTCAGCAGTTAGAACAAGGAGTGATAATTGAGAATTATCGAACTCGACCAGCCAAAGTTAAACTGCTAGAACCCGAACCAACCTTACCACCAAGAAATCCGCCAATTCGCGATCGCAAAAGCGTGCCTACAGCATGGTTAGAACTAGTCTTGACAGAAGGTAAAAACCGCCAGGTAAGGCGAATGACAGCGAAAGTAGGATTTCCCACCTTACGCTTAATAAGAGTGGCGATCGCTCACCTACACATAGGAGATCTGCCACCCGGTCAATGGCGCGATTTGACTTCTCAGGAACTGGAATTACTTTTAAAAAGTGTAGGGTGTAGGGTGTAGGGTGTGGAATGTAGGGACAAGGAGGACAAGAAGACTTGGGGGAATTTAGATATATTCTTCTCATTCTGGCTCCTGACTCCTGACTCCTGACTCCTGTTCGCTAATAACTGATAACTGCTAAGCTGAACAAAGTATTGATTTTTTAAGCCTCGTAGCTCTACTTGGGTATATCCTGCTATTATCTATAGCTCGAACTATTCCTAAGTAGGGAAAAGTGACTTGTGATGACTTGGATGGGTAGCCAGTTTTCTGCCGTCATCGGGGTTAAAACGGCTCCTAAAATGGGAAGACAAGGAAGTTAAAGATGCTGATTTGCCCCCAGTGTCAGAGCGAAAATGCCAATACCAACAAGTTTTGTCAAGGTTGTGGTACTCCCCTGACCTTCAAGTTTTGTCCTGAGTGCGGGACTCAGGTGGCTTTAAATGCAAAATTATGCCACAACTGCGGCGCTCAAACGGGGACGGTGTGGTGGGCGATCGTGATGGGAGTTGTAGAGACGCAGGAAGGTTCGCCTGTTAGCAACTCAGGAGTCGTAGAAGTGCTGGACGTAGCAGGAGAACCAAAAATTGTAGAATCGCTCCCCAGCAGTATATCTCAGCAGAAATCAGAGGGAACTGCACCGCCTGCTCCCTTGGCTCTCTCACTTACCACTCACCACTCACCACTCACCACTTCTGCTTTACCAGCAGGAGCTTATTTAGATCTACAGCAGCGCTATCAGTTGCTCGATCCGTTGGAAATGCCTTTGAATCCAAGCGATCGCGTAGAGACGCAAGTGAGAGTCCTAGACTGCCAGCCATTTCAACTATCGCCCTTAGAAGCAGGCGCAAACGTGATGGTGGCGCAATCAATTCCCGCGATCGCCAAAACCTACATTGCCCTCAACTCTAAATTTGGGGAAAAATATCGTCAAAAGCTACCGAAAATCCACGATGCTTGGCAGCAGGGAAACCAGCAAGTGATCCTGATTGCCGATCGCTCCGATTGGCAAGACCTGATGCAGATGTGGCACGAACGCAGCACGACTCCAATACAGATTATGCAGTGGTTTGAGGATATGGTACGGCTGTGGCACGAACTGGAGCCTTGGCATTGTCGCCAAAGTCTATTGGAGCTATCTAACTTGCGCGTGGATGCGACTGGGAGTCTTGGATTGCAACGCTTGTATCCCGATCCACCTCAAGAAAATTTAACCTTGCAAGATTTGGGGCAGATTTGGCAGCAGTTATTTCAAGAATCTCAACGCACTAAATTTGGTTCCTTGGTAGAGCTACTGTTGGATTTAACTGCGGGCGACATCCAGACAACAGATGAGCTACAATCGCGCCTGCAAGCTACGAGTAGTGAATTACAATTAGATGCGATCGACGCACCTTATTCTCCTTCAGTATTGAATACACAGGAGGCAGCTGCCGATCGAGGAAAAGTTGGAGTAACTTTAAATAACTCTGCTGCACCAACTGTTATTCAAATGAACGAATCTCAAGAGAATTTTATGAAAAGCGAGGAGTTACCGACTTTAGTGCTGCCAATGCATTTGGTTAGCATTGAGGATGCGGGTAACACTGATGTCGGTCGTCAAAGACATCATAACGAGGATTGTTTTGGTATCATCACCAAAGTTGATAAATACGTGTTTCCTAGCGATCGCACGATTGAGGCACAAGGTATTTATATTCTTTGTGATGGCATGGGCGGACACGCTGGCGGTGAGGTAGCCAGTGCGTTAGCAGTGAAGAAGCTACAAGAATACTTTCACGCTAATTGGCAACCGTACCAAGCTTTACCCAATGAAGCTTCCATCCGCGAGGCAATTCGCATTGCCAATCAAGGAATTTTTGACCTCAACCAGCAGGATGCCCGTTCGGGTGTCGGACGGATGGGAACGACTTTGGTACTCGTTCTCGTCCGCAACAATCAAATGACCGTAGCTCACGTTGGCGATAGCCGTCTCTATAGCTTCAGCCGCAAGCGCGGATTAGAGCAAGTCACCTTGGATCATGAAGTGGGACAGCGAGAGATTCTGCGGGGTGTGGAACCCGCGATCGCCTATGCCCGTCCTGATGCCTACCAACTGACGCAAGCCTTGGGTCCAAGGGACGAAAATTATGTCAATCCTGATGTCAGCTTTGTGGAATTGAATGAAGACACTCTGTTGATATTAGTATCGGATGGAGTTTCAGATAATGGGCTACTAGAGCAACATTGGGAAACCCATATCGAACCATTACTTAACACGGGCGCTAGCTTAGAACGAGGTGTGAGCGAATTGATTGAATTAGCTAATCAGTACAACGGGCATGACAATATTACCGTTGTCTTAGTACGGCTGAAAGTGCGCCCGAAGTTGGAGCATTAATCGTGTGGTCACGCTATATCTGCTACATCCAGAACAATCCAAACCCCTGCAACAATGGCAATTCGAGGATGCGTCAATCGTCCGTATCGGTCGCGCCCCTGACAACGATGTAGTTTTGGCAGATCCCCTAGTTTCCCGCCATCATTTACTGCTCCAGCGGCAAAATGGAGAAGATTCATCGAGTCATGTTTGGCAGCTGATCAATCAGGGGACGAATGGGACTTTTCTGGATGGCGTGTTAGTCTCCCAAAGCGCGATCGTCGATGGGTCGATAATTCAACTAGCAAAAGGCGGACCTACTCTCAGGTTTCAATTTCAATCTCCCAGTACCAGAGCGGGGGAGCAGGGGGGCAAGCGAGCAGGGGAGAAGACTTGCACTCATGATGGTAATTCGCCACAGAACCTATTCTGCATTCACTGCGGTCAGCCCCTTTCAGTACAGCAAACGATTCACCAGTATCAAGTGCTACGTATTTTAGGACAGGGAGGAATGGGAACGACATATCTTGCTTGGAATCCCAGCCAGAAAAAGCCTCTGGGGAACAATTCAACTCGCAAGTCTCAACCTCAATTACTCGTCCTGAAGGAAATGAATGCCGAAATTGCCAAGGTTGCCAAGGCTCAAGAACTGTTTGAGCGGGAAGCTAATGCCCTGAAGCATCTAAACCATGTAGGAATTCCCAAATATTACAATTTTTTCGTCGAAGATGGGAAGAAATACTTGGCGATGGAACTAATTCACGGTCAAAATTTAGAACAGATAATTTATAAATACGGTCCTGTCACCCCAGCAAAAGCGATTGGTTGGATGCTGCAAGCGTGTGAAATTTTAGACTACATTCACAGCCAAGAGCCACCGCTAATTCACCGCGATATTAAACCCGCTAATTTGATGTTGCGATCGCTCGATCATCGGATTGTGGTGCTAGATTTTGGTGCGGTGAAAACGGGTGGAACTGCTTTTGTGACGCGGATTGGGGCTGAGGGATATTGCGCTCCCGAACAAGAACGCGGACATCCATTAATTCAGTCTGACCTTTACGCGATCGGACCTACTTTAATTTTTTTGTTAACAGGTGAAGCGCCGTATAAATTTTATCGTCCTAGTAGTAAAGGTTATCAATTTCAGTTGGATAGCATCCCAACTGTCACTCCCGAATTGCAGGCTGTCATCACACGGGTGACAGAGACTAAACCTAGCGATCGCTATGCCACGGCTAAAGAACTGGCAATAGCACTGAGCGAGTGTCACTGATTTAGGATGCACGTACAAAATAAGTCCGCTGGCGCAGACTGGATAGTAAGGTAGCCTACGCAGGTAGGCTTTGTTTGTATGCGCCTCAGACCTAATCGTCTGAGGGCAAATTTCATTGCGGACAGATCTATTCTTCGTCCCAAGCTTCTACCGATAGCAGTTCGCTGACGGGATCTTGCATGGAAAAGCCGAAATCCGTTAATTCCTGCTTCCAATAAGACCATTCATTACCAAATACGAGGGCAATCTTCCAGATACTATCTGTTGGTCTAACAATTTTGGATTCTACGAGCGAACGGATCTGGTGCTGGAACTTCACCATTGGGTGAATAACAGGCTGAGCCATAAGTTTTACTTAGATTTTCGATTGAGTTTGCTAAATACCTAACCTGAAACGCTTCCGAATTTTGATTAACACCGATGCGTGGAGTTTTTCTTCGGCGCAGAAGCAATTCTCTACTCTTGTACTCTACCACAAATGATTTGGCAAGTACCTTGACAATTGTTATTGGTTCGGGAATTACTACTGTGCCAGTTGAGTAACTGGAATGCAGGGAAGTGAAATTGGACGCTAAAAGCGATTGGGTTTTCTTAGCTATGTAAAATATGATAACAATAATTGCTGCTCTGTGATGCAGTACGGTTAATTAGTATTAGGCGATCGCCCCCAACTTAGACAAAAATTCGCTGTAAATTTAACACGAAACCGGGCAGCACATCTTCACCAGATAAAGTTAAAGGAGCTAGCAAAACTTCTACTGGTTGTCCCAGGCGATAGATTTCAACTTGACGATCTTGAGGATTAATTAACCAACCCAAACGCGCACCATTATCCATATATTCCTGCATTTTAATTTGCAGATCTTCCAGAGCATCAGTGGGGGAGCGTAACTCGACTACAAAGTCAGGACATAGGGGAACGTAACCATCTTGCTGCTGTTGGCTCAAAGCATCCCAGCGCCGTCTTTCTACCCAAGAGGCATCAGGAGAACGTTTTGCCCCGTTTGGCAGCACGAACAAGACGTTGGAATCAAATCCTTCTCCCAAATTCAAGTTTGCTTCTACCCATGTATCTAATTGTCCAGTTATACTGCGATTCTTGCGGCTAGATGTTCCTCCTGTGGGTGGCACAACAATTAAATCTCCTGCTGCCGTTTGTTCAAAATTCCACTCTGGATTAGCTCGAACGATGCGATCGAACTCTGCATCCGAGAGTTTTAATGAATTTATCATCAGGCTGCTGTTCATTGCTGTGTTAAATCTACAGGCAATTCTTTTAATTCAAATGTATCATTGACTGGCGATCGCAGAATTCTAGTTTTGTTCGGTTGCGATCGCGTATTCTTTTTATATGCGATCGCAATTCTTTCTATGAAACTTGCTATATTTAGCTACACGTGCAAACTGATAAAACCTCACCTCAATTATTTTCTCTCATATCATCGTCCAAAATTGCTTCAATATCTCTGGCACTATGAATGACTCGAAGAATTTCGATTCCTGAGTCACTAGTTAGTAATTCTCTCACGCACGGCTTGGCGAATGTCTTGCCAATCTTGAGCAGTAATCGGAGTTTCTTGACCAGAGGCTAGACCCTCCAATAATAAAGCTTCCAAACGCTCTTGGGCTTTACGCTCTCGATCTTGGCGCACTAATTCGCGAAAATACTCGCTAATTGTACTATAGCTACCGTTTGCTACTTGTTCTTCAACATAGGCTCGCATAGCATCAGGTAATGAGATATTGATGCTTTTCACAAGATTCCCCTAATGAACTTCTCTCTATATTTTGACAATTCTTGCCATTTCTTGTCACTACATATTTTTAGGCACGATCGCCATTAAGTACTCTTTAAGCAACTTGCTACATTGAACTGCAAACGCGAGTTGATAAGAAGCCACTGTTGTAGCAGAGTGCGATCGCACCTTCTCTGTAGAATGTATCTTTTTCTTAAACAAGTATTAAGTATTGAAGTCTCTTCCCGTAGAATTACTGAATGATCGCTTTGTTGATTGGTAAATAGATTGAATCTCTCCGTAAAATTGCGCTTGAGTAACCCCAGAAGGTAGCGTTAAATAGCTATGTCAGGGTGCTAAATCTACTTAAGTGCAAATACTTTGTAATTAATAGTAATGGAGGCGATCGCTCTTACATGAGAAGTGGGTAATTTAGAGTTATCCTTTACCCACGGTTTCTATATGCCAAAAAGACGAATCGAACGGATAGCTGCTGTTATATCAATTGTCTCATTTGGTGGCTCGATGATTTTTGGAGCTGTACAGGCTATTAGTAGCGGATTGAATCAGGCTGAAGTCATTCCTCAACTAACTGCTGTGGCTAAGCCATCTCCGGTATCGTTACCAAAATCAAAAATTCAAGCTCAGGAGCGCGAATATGAAATTGTTTTAAAAAGCGAACCAAATAATCAAATGGCTCTAGAAGGATTAGTTAATGTTAGGCTTCAAATGCAAGACCATCAAGCTGCTATGCAACCTTTGGAAAAGCTAGTTAAACTTAATCCTAGCAAACAGGAGTATAAAACTTTACTTGCTCAGGTGAAGCAGGAAATTAGTAAAGGTAAGCGATTGTAATTAAGAATATCTAATCTTTTTGAGGAAGTTGAACTGATAATCCTCCTTGAGGTGTAACGGTTACTAGTCCTCCTAAAGCCTGGATTTTACTAATTGCTAATTTGCGCGTGCGATCGTCGATCGCGTTGTTAAAAACCATAACCCATGCACTAACTTTAGCTGATTTACTCAATGGATTTTTTTCTAAAAATTTAGCTGTTTGCCGCGAAATAGCAATAACGCTTTTGCTTTCTTCGTCTGAATAGTGACTTGCCCAATTTGCTGCTATTTCAAATGATTTTTTGGCAGATGAAGCGTTATCTGTAAATAATAACTCATTCATTCCTTTGTAACGCCAAACATAGTACGATTTAGGTGGAAATTGAGCCGTCATGTGTTTTAACCCTTTTTCCATTAAGTTGATTGTTTTCTCTGGCATTCCAGCATACATAGTTGTACTACCAGAAAGGAAAGGGTAAGCATGGAGGAAATAAGGATCGCGATTGATGATGACTTCAAAAAATTCGGGACTGAGGCTGTAACCAGTTTTGTTACGAACTGTGTCATCGCCAAAATAAATCAAGAAGTTAATAAATGTCCAATCAGAAACTAAGTTATTGAATCCAAAGCTGGGTAGCTTACGTAAGACTTGGAGGCGTTGTTTTTCTACTGCTAACTCTTGATTGAGTTGTGCTACTGAGGTATTTTGAGCTTTACCAGTCAATTTATTGAACTGGGGTAACTGTAAAGCACCAATTGCAATCGCGCTTAGTAGGATTGCGGGCAACGTACCTGGAAATCGATTTAGTTTCTGATGAGATATCACGATTTTTACTAGACTTTAAGTAATATAGTCAATTCGTTTATATCTGTTTTAGCATAATATTTAAATTTAGAATACTATAATAGAGTCTGCAATTTAACTGATAAGTTATGTAAATAAGTTTTACGGATGCGATCGCTTCTCATTTTGATGTGGGTAATTTAGAGCTATCCTTTACCCACACTTTTTACATACCAAAAAGACGAATCGAACGGATAGCTGCTGTTATATCAATTGTTTGATTCGGTAGCTAATGATTTTTGTTGTTGTACGGGCTATTAGTAGCAGATTAAATCAGGCTGAGGTAATTTCTCAGAAAACTGCTGAGGCTAGTTCATTAATAGCATCGTTATCAAAATCACAATTGTAAGCTCAAGTACTTGAAGTATGAAATTCTTTTAAATGACAAACTAAATAATCAGCTTGTCTTAGAAAGATTAGTAGATGTTAGGTTTTAAATCTATGACTACAAAGAAGTCATTCAACTTTTGAAAACTTTAGTTAAACTCAATCCTAGTAAGCAGGAGTATAAAACGCTGTTAACGCAGATGAATCAGGAAGTAGGGAAGGGTAGTAAGGACAATCACAAACTTTTTTTACTAAATAGTAAAGGTAAGTAAATAAATGTCATCGAAATTAACTGAAGCTAGTATTTCTAATTGTCAAGCTAAATTCAATCTTAGCTATCATGTTTTGTATGCTTATTGGTGTCAACAGCTAGTTGGATTTGAAGGTAAAAATGTTCTTGAAGTAGGAGGAAGTTTACCAAAAGAATTTGTATTTGATTATTTAGACGCTGAATCTTGGTCTGCTATAGAGTCCCCTGACTATGAAATTGCTCTTAAGGAAATTGGTACTGCTTCTCAAGGCTCTAATCTTTATAACATAGAAGATTATTCTAAATTAAGTTTTAATATTGAAAAATTATCTAAATATAATTTATTTGCGGCTAACATAGAAGACTTACCTAACAATCACTACCATAAATACGATTTAATATTTTCAATAGCAGCTTTTGAACATATCCATAAATTTCCACAGGCACTCGAAAAAATGTTTTTGGCTTTGAAGCCAGAAGGACAACTTTTTTCAGTTTTCTCACCCATTTGGTCAGCACATGATGGGCATCATCTACCACCCATAACTGAATTCAATCAAGGGAAAGTTTTTGATTTTCATAACTCTCCAATTCCAGCTTGGGGGCATTTGATGATGAAACCTCCAGAGCTTTGCCGCTATTTGTATCAATTTACTGATAAGCAAACCGCAGATTTAATTACATACTATGTTTATAACTCTCCGCATATTAATCGTCTTTTTAACGAAGATTATGTAGAATTTATTAATCAAAGCCCGTTTATAGTAAAGCGTCTTGAGCGTATTGGGTTAATCAATATCGAGAAAGTAACTCAAGAAAGACTAGAAAAACTTTACCCTGGCAGAACTCAATTTGCAAATAATGGAATTTTAGTAATATTAGAGAAACCGAAAGACAAAAATCTTACATCGAAGTTATGGCAAATAAGTAATTTTAGCGAACAACCAACCACCGATGTCAGCAAAAAATTTGTTTCGGAGCCAGTTGTAAAACTTGATAATAATTTAACTAATTCTGCCGAGCGACAAAGCAAGCCTCGCATAGATGTAGTGCTGCAAGCAACTGGAATTCATGGTTGGTCTTTCTCTCAAGGTTGGATAAATACATTACAAAAACAAGGTTTACTACATCGTGTATTTAAACCAATTGCAGATTTTGTAGCCGAAGAACCAAAATATGATGATGGCTTGTTTGAATATCTAAAAAATCCTCAAGCTGATATTATATTACTGCTTGGGTTTGATTGGCATTCTCAGCCTTTACACAATACCGTTAAATGGCAGGAAAGATGGCGTAAAGCTCCTATCAAAAAAATAGCTCTACTTCAAGAATGCTACTCAGCTGAAGTTGTTCAAAGCACTCCTGAATGGAAGCAGCGAATGCGCCAAGCTCTTATCAGCACTACTTTATGTGTAGAGGGTTTAATTTGTCATCATGAACCTGATGTAGAATTTTTACAAAAACAAGAAAAGATATCACTACCTATAGTTTTTCAACCTTTTTATATTGATGGCGATAAATTCAAAAACAATATTCATTTTTTAAATAGAAAAAAAAGTGCTTTATTCAAAGGCAAAGCACCTAAATTTTTTACAGAAGCAACATATAATGAGCGACGTTCGCTAACGAGTGTCTTAAGTAGATGTAAAAATGTTGACTTATTTGAATTACAGAGTGATGTATTGTTGACAAATCCAACAGAAGCTGTGGAAATGTATGTCAACGATCTTAACTCTTATCAACTACAACTGAATTTACCGTCAATCGCACCTACATTAACGGTTCGTCCGTTTGAGGTGATGGGTTGTGGGAGTTTATTACTTCAAAATAAAGTCATCGGAAATAAATCTAATAAATTGTTTCAGGATTGGAAACATCTTGTGTACTACGATCCACAAAACCCAACAGATTTACTTGAGAAAATAGAATACTTATTAAAAAATCAAGATGCAGCTAAAAATATAGCCGAGCAAGGTTATAATTTATGTATTAACCACCATACTATCGAACATCGAATCCAAGCAATAATAACATGGATAAATAATAATCTTGAAGTAGAAGATGTAAATTCAAAAAAAATAGAAGATATTGATTTTAAATCGAAAACGAATATATCATTTAGACAAACTACAGAAGCTGAAAAAGTAGTTCTGCTTATCATCATTGACGGGGTATTCTTCCAACTGTATAAAACTGGTATTGCACGAGTTTGGCGATCGCTATTAGAAGAATGGGTGAAAAGTGGTTTTGCTCGGCATATTATTGTCCTAGATCGTGCTAGAACCGCTCCAGCTATTGCAGGCATTAAATATCGCCCAGTACCAGCTTATGATTATGGTAATACAGATGCCGATCGCGCCATGCTTCAGCAAGTTTGTAATGAAGAAAATGCCGATTTATTTATTTCTAGTTACTACACTACACCTTTATCAACTCCATCTGTGTTCCTAGCACACGATATGATTCCAGAACTCATGGGAGCAAATCTAAATCATCCCATGTGGCGAGAAAAACACTATGGAATTCAACACGCAACTGCTTATATTACGGTTTCGGAACAGACAGCACGCGATCTTGTTAAATTCTTTCCCGATATTTCTCTAGAATCTGTAACAGTTGCACAAAATGGAGTAGATCGTCAAATATTCTCACCAGCTGACTCTGATGCGATCGCTCGATTTAAGATGAAATACGGCATTTCTAAGCCATACTTTCTCATAGTTGGCGCTGGTGCTGGTTATAAGAATAGTATTTTGTTCTTCCAAGCTTTTGCTCAACTTCATAGCAAGCAGGGATTTGATATTATTTGTACGGGAAGTGGTTATGTGTCTGATGTTGATTTTAGAACTTATACATCAGGTAGTACCGTGCATATACTACAACTCAGCGATGAGGAATTGAGCGTTGCTTATTCTGGTGCTGTAGCATTAGTTTATCCCTCGAAATATGAAGGATTTGGCTTACCCGTGCTAGAGGCTATAGCTTGTGGGTGTCCTGTTATTACCTGTGCTAATGGAGCCATTCCAGAAGTCGCAGCAAAAGCAGCTTTATACGTAAATGATGAAGATGTAGATGGACTAGCAAATGCTCTTTGTGAGATTCAAAAACCCATAGTAAGAAATACTTTGACCTTTGCTGGACTACAACAAGCGCAAAAATTCTCCTGGTCAAAGATGGCAGAAACGGTGAGTTCCGCTTTGATTAATACTACTCTTCTGCCTTTAAATTTGAGAGAAATTAATTTGATTATCTTTCCAGATTGGTCGCAATCGGAAGAGACAATTAGTGAAGAATTAGAGCAAGTAATTAGAGCGATCGCAACTTATCCTGATAGTAATAAAATTACGATACTGGTCGATCGAGGTACTTTAGACGAAGAGGAAGTGGGTTTAATTTTATCTGATGTTAGTATGAATCTGCTGATGCAAGAAGATTTAGATATTTCAGACAGCGCGGAAATTTCTTTGATAGGACAATTGAGTGAAGTGCAATGGCAAGCTTTGTTACCTCGCATTCAGGCTCGAATCGTTATGGAAAATGAAAATCGAGATGCGATCGCTCAAGTAAAAGCTGAAAGCATACCATCTTGTGAACTAGGTAAATACTGTTAAATAGTCCAGTTAGTCCTATTTCTGCTTAGTTCTGCTGCCTTGTCTATAACTCTGATGCTGAAAGCCGTCCTTCAACTGGCTCATACTCATCTTCTAATAACCAAGTTTGAGCTTCATCATAGGTTGCGCTGCTGAAGACGACCTTATAATTCTCTGCCGGATCATACACATGGCAGCTTCCTGCTGGATCGCCAAGCAGCAGTATGTAGGGAGGAGATAACATCCTGGAGTTTAGACTAAATCAAGAAAAAAGCGGTCAATCCTGTTGAAGTGACCACTTTTTGGTCAATGCTGAGATTTAGA
>NZ_RSCK01000060.1:0-39031 GCF_003991895.1 Chroococcidiopsis cubana SAG 39.79 | reverse complement strand
TCAAGTCTCTGTTGAAGATCTACGTGGCTGGTTTACTCATTGCTGTTATTGTACCTCAGTAGACTAGAAAATGCTCTATTCTTATTAATTCAGAGTGAGGACATTGTGTTTTTGGTGCATTTAATGGAGTTTGATAAAGGCAAAAATCGACGACTTCAGTTCCTTTAACTTTATTACATACCTTACAAAGGGTTTGCAAATTATCTAAAGAATGGTTACCACCTCGATATTTAGGATTAATATGGTCTATTTGTAATAAGTATTGTTTATCTTCTCCACAACAAAGACATTGATATTTATCTCGTTTTTTTACCAACTTCTTAATTTCCTCTGATGGCTCTAAATCAGGTGGAGCTGTCCCGATAAAAGAGCTATCATTACTGATACCACTATTTTTCTCATTTATTAAAATTCGATTAGCACAGGCATCGTATTGTGATTTAAACAGATTGAGATCGTGATAAATGATTTTCCAATATCTATCTATTCTGTCATATTCTGTCTGAAGTTCCTGAATTAAAGCACGAGAACCTAAGTCTGTATCAATGAATTTCTGAGCTAAATCATCAAGATTATGTTCTTTACGTTTTTTGAAATCGAACCAAGTGGGAGCTTCTCTATCATTTTGTGCCATATGGCAAGTAATGTACAATAGATTTTTCATTAAATCTCCACCTATAGACTGGCTATCAGGTGAAAATACTCCTTCCTTCAATTTTTCAACTATCTGCTCATGCTCGTCATCAAAACTTATAGTAGGTTCTAGAAATCCCTCTATCTCTGATTCTTCAACATCCTGGAGAAACTGAATAAAGTTCTCATAGCTAGCTTTTTCATGTTCAAAAACCATAACTAGCTGTTGCGCTATTTCAGTACTTTCATCTTCTTCTTTCATCACTTCCAACTGAACTCGATACCAACCCAGGGGCATCTGAGTTATAAATGGATGTGTATTGACGTTAACACCGCTATTTATTTGTTCGATGAGCCGACGCAATAAATCGATAGAAATTAGCTGCATGGCTACTCTTTCACCAATCGGTTGTACGGTGTCAATAGTAGGAAGCTTTTCTATTTCGTATTCAGCCCAATTGATAGCTTGTTGCCAATTGTCTATAAACGACACGATATAAGCTGATTCTGTACCACCAAACTGAGTACCACGTAAAGCTCTACCAACCATTTGAGTCATTAAAATTTGACTAGTTGTTTGTCTAGTAAGAAATACAGTTTGAACGTCAGGAACATCCGTACCTTCTGTTAGCATCCTGACGTTAATTAGTACATCTAACTCGTTTTTATGAAAAGCTTTTAATACTTGCTTATTTGTATTTTCATTTCGTTTATTTCTAGCATCAGCACTACTAGGATCGGCATCAATATGACTATAAATTGTATCTACTTTTATTTCATATTGTTTTAAGAAACCGCATATTTGCTCGCATTGGAACCAACGATCTGCAAAAATAATAGTTTTGCCATAACGCTCTTTATTGTCAGCATAAGTTTTAGCAATGAATGCATTACGCTCTCGGTTTTCAGCAAGTTTAGTAATGATTTGTTCTGGTAAGTCTCGAAAGTCTTTAACCCACTGCTGATACTTATTTTCGTCAAATTCAGGTGTAACAGTTGTGCGAGAAGTTTCAAAAATTGGCTTTGCTAGCACTCCAGCCGCCATCAAGTCTTTAGGACTGATTTGATAGATAATTTCTTGAGGAAATAACTCGCTTAACCAGCCAACTTTCTTCTTGTCTGTATGGGTTGGGGTTGCAGTTAATCCCAATAAGTACATATTTGTATGGTTTTTACGTAATGCTTTAATAAATCTGCAATAACTAGGTGCTGGGGAGTGGTGTGCTTCATCAAATACGACAACAAGTTTCTTTCCTACTGAGTTAAGAAAGCCTTTTAGTTGAGTAATTCCGTTATTGTAAGCACGGGTTATAGTTTGTAGCGTGCAAATTAATACATCATCACTAGTTTGGATTTGACTAGGGCGAAAGTGTCCTGTTGTACCGGAAACAACTCTTACATTCAGCTTTTGCTTATTTCTAATTAGCTTGACTTCTGATTCTAAACTATACAGAGCTTGTTCAAGTAAGTGGTGAGTGTGTGCCAGCCACAAAACTTTGTAACCTTCTGATAGTGGATGAGTGCAAAGGAAACGCATAGCAGTGAAAGTTTTACCGCCTCCTGTTGGTAAAACTAAAATACCGCCATGATGAGTAGAATGCTTAGTTTGATACCATCTTTGTAGTTTGTTTAGCGCATCGTGTTGATGAGCGGCAGGATCTTTTGGTTGCTTTTGCTCTTTGGTCAGATCGTAAGAGCGAAAAAAGCTTTCCGGTTTACATTCGTTCATAAAAACTTCCAGTACTCCAATTTTGTAAGCAGTTAATTTCCATCTGCTCTTGTATGTAGAGTTCCCAGAATGCGAATTATTTTAACAGGAAAAAATACTGGGCGAATAGAATTCGCGGCTACACAAACAAAGTCCGCCTAGCCTGCGGCAAGCTGCGCTAACGCGGACTAATATAGAAGAAAGTTTTGGAACCTGCACCAGCAGGTTTTATTGTATAAATATGACTTTAACCGCAATCTTTAAAAAGAGCGATCGCCGCTCTCAAGATTATATACTTCAGGCGATCGCCTCTTCTCAGTGCTAAATTTATTACAGAAATATATTGATTGAAAATAAATTAATGATGAAATTTCAAGTCATATTTACATTGGATTCAGAATATCAAGGTTATGTTGCTGAGGTTCCCGAATTTCCGGGTTGTGTCAGTCAAGGAAAGACTTTAGATGAAGCAGTTGAAAATATCAAAGACGCTATAAGAGGTTATTTACACGTACAAGCTAAACACGGTAATCCTTATGTTGCTCAAGAATCTCAATCCTTTATTGGGGAAGTTGTAGTATAAATGGGTCGATTATCAAATATCTCTGGTAAAGAAGCTGTCAAAGTTTTTGCAAAATTTGATTATGTATTAGACAATCAAACTGGAAGCCATATGATACTTTGGCACGAATCAAGACTCACTTTATCAGTCCTAAATCATCGAGAATTAGCACCAGGATTGTTGAGAAGTTTGATTCGACAAGCGGGAATGACGGTAGATGAGTTTCTGACAAATAGATAATACAGATAGGATTGGCAGACGCGATCGCAAATTGCATAACTCTCACATATAAAACTCACACAGCGATCGCCTCAAACACTTGCCTATCTCTCGACACAACTTCCAGCTTAGAGTGCAGAGTTGCAATCGCCTCAATTAAGAGTTGTCGCGGCGTTAACCCCCAATACTGTAAAACTTGCAACAAGCGGGCAATTGTTTCATCATCGTGCAATAGAGGAAACTGAAACGCTCTACCACCACTGGGTAGGTTAATTAATCCGCTTGAATCTCGTTGTGGCGCAGAGTCCTGTTGCTGCTTCTTCCTTTCTTCTGCCATCAATTCAGAAACCTGCTTTTCGTTGACTGCTGGCAATCCCCACAGCTTGGATATGAGTTGTTGATATCGCTTCTGAGTTAGAGCAAATAACGTAGTCAGAGAGATCCGTTCTATCTTCTCGATCGCAAAATCTCGAAATGTCTCAAATAGCCGGATGAACTTTTTCGCTTCAGCCAAAGTCTTGCCTTGCGACTCCAGCCAAGCTTTGAATGTCTCTTTGGGCATGGCTTTAAACATCTGCCAGTAGTCGCATCCTTGGGCTAGGGCATTCTCGACTATCAGCCGATCGCGCTGTCTGATTCTTTCATTTATGTCGCGCGATTTCAAAGAATTTTTGTTGGAGGCGATCGCAGCAGGATTTGTTTGTGCTAACATACGGTTACACAAGTAAATTATATTTGCTTTTTGATTTAGGAAGTCCTCAGTTTGTCAGACCGGGGGACTTCCTAAGTATTTTTGTATTGTATCAGATATCTCTGCATAAGTCGATCGTATAGGGATAAAAATCAGCAGCATTCTGTAGTTTTTCAGACGTAGCTGTAGAACTAGCGTCTGAAACGAACATACTCTGTTGCTGCATAGCTGCGATCGCGCGATACTCTCACCTGCAACTCTGGTCACTGGTCACTGGTCACTGATAACTGTCAAAGGCGTTACCCTGGAAGGAATATAAGATCAACATCAACTATTTTTCATCTATCGCAGGTTGACCCTTACCATGCTGCAATCCTATTTCGATACAGATAATAACGGTCATAAACATAAATCTTTTGAACTACCAGGGGCAAAACCCCACTATAATCCCGATCGCCCCGGACAAGTCGAGCATATTTTTCTCGATCTCAATTTAGATATCCCCAACCAAAGCTATGACGGAACTTGCACGATTCAACTCAAACCCGTCCGCAACGGGATCGATCGCCTGACGCTAGATGCAGTCAGTCTCAACATTCACTCAGTCCAAGTCGATGCTACCTCAACGACATACGATTATGATGGGCAACAGCTACAGGTAAATCTAGCTAACCCTACACAAACGGGACAATCAATCAAAATTGCGATCGCCTATTCTGTCACGAAACCCCAACGCGGAATTTACTTTATCGCCCCAGACAAACACTACCCTAACAAACCAGTTCAAGTCTGGACGCAAGGAGAAGATGAAGACTCCCGTTTCTGGTTTCCCTGCTTCGACTACCCAGGACAACTCGCAACTTCAGAAATTCGGGTGCGCGTCCCCAAACCCTACATTGCCATTTCCAACGGTAGATTAATCCACACCGAAGAAAACGGTGACGACAAAATCTTTCACTGGTTGCAAGAGCAAGTCCACCCATCCTATTTAATGACTTTAGCAGTAGGAGACTTTGCCGAAATTCAGGATGAATGGAATGGTAAACCAGTTACTTACTACGTAGAAAAAGGTAGAGAAGAAGATGCGCGGCGCAGCATGGGCAAAACTCCCCGCATGGTCGAATTCTTCAGCCAGAAGTACGGTTATCCTTATGCTTTTCCCAAATACGCCCAAGTCTGCGTAGATGATTTCATTTTTGGTGGGATGGAAAATACGTCTACCACCCTGCTGACAGATAGATGTTTGTTAGACGAACGCGCGGCGATTGACAACCGTTTAACTGAAAGCCTAGTCGCACACGAACTCGCCCATCAGTGGTTCGGCGATTTAGTTGTAATTAAACACTGGTCTCATGCTTGGATTAAAGAAGGCATGGCATCCTACTCTGAGGTGATGTGGACGGAACAAGAGTATGGAGCCGAAGATGCTGCCTACTACCGCTTGCTAGAAGCCCGAAACTATCTCGCTGAAGACAGCAGCCGCTATCGTCGCCCAATTGTAACGCACGTTTATCGGGAGGCGATCGAATTGTACGATCGCCACTTGTATGAAAAGGGTTCCTGCGTTTACCACATGATTCGGGCAGAGTTAGGAGAAGAGTTATTTTGGCGGGCAATCCAAACTTTCGTGCAAGATAACGCTCACAATACTGTAGAAACTGTAGATTTACTTCGGGCAATTGAGAAAGTTACAGGACGAAATCTTTTATTTCTTTTCGATCAATATGTTTATCGCGGCGGACATCCTGAATTCAAGATTGCTTACTCATGGGATAGCGATAGCAAATTAGCGAAGGTGACTGTTAACCAAACCCAAAACGATCTATTCGATTTGAAAATACCGATCGCTTTTGGCTATGCACAAGGTGATGTAGGGGCGCATAGCTATGCGCCCCTACAAAAAACATTCACCGTGCGCGTTCATGAAAAGGAACAGAGTTTCTACTTTCCTTTGGAAGAGAAACCTCAGTTTATTAGCTTTGATGCTAATAATAATTACTTGAAAACCGTAACTTTGGAATATTCTATTCCAGAACTAAAGGCACAGTTGCAATTCGATCCCGATCCGATTTCTCGGATATACGCAGCTGAAGCTTTGGGGAAAAAAGGTGGTTTAGAGGCGCTCAATGCCCTTGCTGAAGCATTGAAAAGCGATCGCTTTTGGGGTGTCAAAGTAGAAGTCGCGAAACAATTAGCTCAAATTAAGCTCGACCAAGCTTTTGAAGCTTTAGTTGTCGGATTGAACGATGAAAATCCCTTAGTACGACGTGCCGTAGTCGAGGCTTTGGGTAACATCAAAACTTATGCGAGTTACAAAGCCCTGAAGCCGATTGTGGAAGATGGCGACAGCAGTTATTACGTAGAAGCAGCCGCAGCCAGGGCAATTGGTGTTATCGCCGCTGCCCAATTGGAAGAAAAGCCCAAGGAAGAGAAAGTTTTAAAGCTGCTCAGATCGATTTTAGAAAACAAAGCAGGCTGGAATGAAGTCGTCCGATCTGGAGCGATCGCGGGTTTGAGTCAAATGAAAATCTCAGCCGAGGCACTAGACCTAATTTTAGAATACACCCGCTTAGGAGTTCCTCAAGCCTTGCGCCTTGCGGCTGTCCGCGCTCTCGGAACCATCTCCACAGGTCAATCTGCTACCAATTTAGACCGAATTTTAGAACGATTAACCGAATTATCTTACGAAAGCTTCTTCCTCACCCAAGTCTCGGTCGTGACTGCCCTGGGACAAATGGAAACCCCCAAAGCGATCGCGATTTTACAAGCTTTAGCAACGCAATCCCTTGATGGACGAGTCCAACGAATCGCCGAAGAAGCTGTAGCAAAAGTCCAAAGCTCAGCAGGTTCTGACCAAGCTGTCAAGCAACTCCGCGACGAAATCGACCAGCTCAAAAAACAAAACCAAACCCTGATGAGTCGGCTGGAGAGCTTGGAGGCTAAGGCTTCTAAATAGGAAGCAGGGGACAAGGGAGACAAGGGAGACAAGGGAGACAAAATCAATTCACAATTCACAATTATCTCCTGACTCCTGGCTCCTGACTCCTGACTCCTGACTCCTGGCTCCTGACTCCTGGCTCCTGACTCCTGGCTCCTGACTCCTGACTCCTGGCTCCTGACTCCTGGCTCCTGACTCCTGGCTCCTGACTCCTCTTCTTAACTTTTCTTATCAATTGATTTGTACTTTTATATACTATGTTAAGAATAGATACAATTTAAATAACGTATTCTACGTATAAGAAGACATCGACAGGGCAGTTTAAAGAGGCTATAGTTGACTGTTTGGGAATCTAAGCTGATTGACTCGTAGTTAAAAGTAGTCACGAGATTACCCTGGTTAGTAAACGAGTGTAAATATCCGATTGTAAAGAGGCAAGTCAAGGCGTGGGTCAGTATCAACTCGCTCAGCTTAAACGCTACGATCCAGAAGCGATCGCGCAGTATTATCGCTTCCGTCCTTTGCTGGCTGTAGCGCGGGCTTTCAAGGTCGTCTGGTTGTTTGCTGGGTTTATTTTTGGTTTAAAGTGGGACGATTGGCGCGATCGCGAAGAAGAAAATAAGCTCAAACGAGCCGTCCAACTGCGGCAGCTCCTTACAGATCTGGGTCCGACGTTTATCAAAGTCGGTCAAGCGCTCTCCACTCGCCCAGATTTGGTGAGAAAAGATTTTCTAGACGAACTGGTAAAACTGCAAGACCAACTACCTGCCTTCGAGCAGGAAATTGCTTTGCGCACGATTGAAACCGAATTGGGGCGCTCGGTTGAAGAAATTTACAGTCAAATTTCGCCACAACCTGTAGCTGCTGCGAGTTTGGGACAAGTGTATCGCGCTCGGCTCCATAGTGGCGAAGAAGTTGCCGTTAAGGTACAGCGTCCGAATTTACGCCCGACGATTACCCTCGACCTTTACTTAATGCGTTGGGCGGCGAGTTGGCTATCTCCTTGGTTGCCGCTCAATCTCGGTCACGATCTGACGATGATTGTAGACGAATTTGGGACGAAGTTATTTGAGGAAATCGATTACCTCAACGAAGGACGGAACGCCGAAAAGTTTGCGACCAACTTCCGTAACGATCCTCACGTCAAAATTCCTTTAATTTACTGGCGCTATACGAATACTCGCGTCCTGACGCTGGAGTGGATTAACGGATTTAAGTTGAATGACACTGCTAGCATCCAAGCAGCGGGATTGAATACAGATGAATTGATCGAAATTGGTGTGACAGCTGGGCTGCAACAGCTATTAGAACACGGATTCTTTCATGCTGACCCCCATCCAGGTAATTTGTTTGCCATGCCAGACGGACGAATGGCTTACATTGACTTCGGCATGATGGATCAATTGGACGAGCGGACAAAAGAAACGCTAGTAGATGCGATCGTGCATCTCGTGAATAAAGACTATGATGAATTGGCAGAAGATTACGTCAAGCTAGGATTTCTCACGCCAGACACTGATATTCGCCCGATTATCCCAGCTTTAGAAGCAGTTTGGGGTAGCGCGATCGGTAAAAATGTAGGAGATTTTAACTTCAAAACCATCACCGACTCCTATTCGGAGTTGATGTATGACTATCCTTTCCGCGTCCCTTCTAAATTTGCGCTAATTATCCGTTCTTTGATTACGCAAGAAGGAATTGCCCTCAGCCTTAATCCAGATTTCAAGATTATCGAAGTTGCTTATCCCTATGTGGCACGGCGGTTACTGACGGGTGAAACCCCCGAACTGCGGCGCAGGTTACTCAATCTCTTGTTCAAAAATGGTAAGTTTCAGTGGCAGCGGTTGGAAGATTTGCTCGACATCGCTAGCGCTGACGATAGTTTTGATATTCTACCCACCGCTCAACTTGGCTTGCAGTATCTTCTATCTGAAGAAGGGAAATACCTACGGCAACAATTGGTGATGGCACTGACGGAAGACGATCGCCTGCATACAGCAGAAGTACAGCGGATCTGGAATTTAGTCAAGGATGAAATTCAGCCTGCACGTCTGTTTGATGCCGCGATTGGAGCGATCGCCAATTTATCTAGAGAAACGGCGGCAATTCTGCCGACAGCAGTATTTTCACTCATTGCTACCCCAGATCGAGAGCGGTAAGGGGATACATGATGGATGCAAAAGGGTAAGATGTTGAAAGTAACAAAAGTTAAAATAAAAAATTTGTAAGTTTAAGGTATCTGCCATGTTTTACCCGTCCACTCCGCCTTATTTCCTGCTCGTTGCAGGTTTGTTTGTCGCCTTGACTTCTGGAGCGGCGTTTTCTGGCACGCTCAAACAGCTGCTACAAAAATGGTCGAGCGATCGCGCCACCGATACCGATACAATGGCTAAAATCCGCACCGGACAATTAATTTTTCCTTTTTTGGGCATGGCTGTCGGTGTTTGCGTCTTTCTTGCCTCTGGGATTGAAATTTTTGGCTTCCCCATCATGATGTCTTATGCTTTTGCCGTTCCCCTGACGTTACTGACTGGTTTGTTAGTCTGGTATCAGTTGGGTAGCATGTTTGCTTTAGCAGAACGGGAAGGATTTCAAGCTTTTAATCTTGATTCTTGGGAATAATTTATCACTCATCAGTCATTGGTCATTTGTAATAGTTCGTGGGTAGGGTGAGCAATGCTCACCTTATTTTTCTACATCAGTGCTTTAGAGCAAAAAATTGTGTTGTTGCAAGATTTTCAACCTTTATGCGCGATCGCGACAACTTCTACTGGTGCTAGTAGATTGCGGTCTATTTGTCAAGCTAATAGTCCAATCTGGGTTCCAGAGTCTTTATCGAGTATTGCCGGAGTCCAATCCTACTCGGGTTCGCTCAAATCTCACGTAGCCGAATTGTGGCAATCTCACCGCGCCTTTATTTTTTGTTTGGCAACTGGGGCAGTTGTGAGGATTGTCGCACCCTTATTGCAAAACAAGGCTACCGATCCGGCAGTTGTGGTCGTCGATGAGGCAGGAAAGTTTGTCGTCAGTTTGTGTGGCGGACATCAAGGTGGAGCAGATCGTCTCACAAAAATAATTGCCCAGCTCATCGATGCAACTCCAATATTAACCAGCGCTTCTACAAGCTTAGGATTACCCGCCGTAGATTTATTGGGCGTTCCCTTTGGGTGGCATAAAGGTAGAGGAGATTGGACGGAAGTGAGTGCGGCAGTAGTGCGTGGCGAACCCGTACAAGTCATTCAAGAAGCTGGTTCTACCTTGTGGCGATCGACAGCTAGCGTCCAACAGTCAAATTTGAGTTTTGCAGGATCTTCTGACGCAAAAGTCAAAATTTGGATTACACCACGCCCAATCCAGGAGGCACAATCGCCTCAAATCCAATGGCATCCCCGTGTCTTGTGGGTGGGAATCGGTTGCGAACGGGGAACCTCAAGACAACTGATTGAAGCTGCAATCGGGCAAGTCTGCCGAGAGAATCAACTTGCTATAGACGCGATCGCCGGGATTGCTACGATCGACCTGAAAGCTGATGAAGTTGGGTTAGTCGAATTGTGCCACGCCTACGATTTTCCCTTACGGACTTTCCCCGCCGAAATCTTGAGCGCGATTTCCGTTCCTAACCCCTCATCAGTCGTAGAACGAGAAGTCGGCACTCCTAGCGTCGCTGAAGCTGCGGCTTTACGGGCTGCCAACTCTCAAAACTTATTAGTGACAAAACAAGTCTTCCGTAGCACGGCTGACAATTTAGATGCAGAAATAAACAGCCAAAATCTTCAAGGTGCAGTCACGATCGCGATCGCCCAATCGGAAATCGAATATACGGGTCGTATTGGGAAACTGTTCCTCGTGGGAATAGGACCTGGTGCGATCGAGCAAATCACCCCAGCTGCCAAAAGCGCGATCGCCACGGCTGATGCAGTTATCGGTTACTCTCTCTACATAGAATTGATTGCGGCGTTGCTACAGCCCCAGCAAATTATCGAAACTTTACCCATTACCCAAGAAAGACAGCGCGCTCAAAGAGCGATCGAACTGGCGCAGTGGGGCTTAACGGTAGCGGTGGTATCTTCGGGAGACTGCGGCATTTACGGTATGGCAGGGTTGGTGATGGAAGAATTGCAAGCAGGAGACTGGGACGGAAACACACCTCAAGTACAAGTTTTTCCTGGAATTACGGCGTTGCAAGCCGCCGCTGCTCGCGTTGGCACGCCTCTAATGCACGACTTTTGCGCCATTAGCTTAAGCGATTTACTCACCCCTTGGCAAGTTATTGAAAAGCGCTTGATTGCCGCAGCAATGGCTGATTTCGTCACGGCAATTTACAATCCGCGATCGCAATCGCGCGTCCAACAGCTACAAATCGCCAGAGACATTTTCCTACAATATCGCGCTCCAAACACTCCAGTCGCGATCGTCCGTGCGGCTTACCGTCAAGACGAACAAATTTACCTAACAACTTTAGAAAAGTTACTCGATTTGCCCGTCGATATGCTATCTACTGTATTAATTGGCAATTCTAGTACTCGCACCTATGCCAATTGGATAATTACCCCACGGGGTTATTTGGGTTTTGTGCCAGAAATGAAAGAATAACAGACTAGTTACCTTTCTATTATGTCCAAACCAAGCAGCAGCAACTCGAATTCGCCTAGCTTTCAAAGCAGCAACATTTTTCAATCGCAGAATTGGGAAGAAATAGTCAAGCAAGTAGGGTATCGGTTCAACCGACAGTATCAAGGTCAAGATTTGGCACTCCCGCCAGAAGTGCAGGCAATGCCGATATTTCACGAGTGGAAAACTGGTATTCTGGCTGGCAGACTGGCTTCTCCTTTTTGGGAGATGGCTCAACCGCAGAAAAATCAAACTTGCTTAGATATTGGCTGTGGTGTTAGCTTTCTGATTTATCCTTGGACGGAATGGCAAGCATTTTTTTACGGTCAAGAAGTCAGTACAGTAGCGCGGGATACCTTGAATGCTCGCAGTCCGCAGTTGAATTCAAAGTTATTTAAAGGTGTTGAATTAAGACCAGCCCACCAGTTAAACTACGCTCCAGCTCAATTTGACTTAGCGATCGCCACTGGATTTAGCTGTTATTTTCCCCGCGAGTACTGGAGTACCGTCATGGCAGAAGTCAAGCGGGTGCTGAAACCGAATGGTTTTTTTGTCTTCGACATTCTCAACCCCGAAACACCCCTAGCAGAAGATTGGGCAGTTTTAGAAACCTACCTGGGTGCAGAAGTGTTTCTGGAGCCTATATCTGAGTGGGAAAAAACGATAAAAGCTACTGGTGCTAAAATTGTGGCACGGCAAGCAGGGGAATTATTTCAATTGTATAAAGTACGGTTTTAGTACGAGAAGTGAGAAGTCAGAAGTCAAAAGTCAGAAGTCAAAAAATCCAATATCTACGAGCATTTAGCGCTGTGATTCACTGGCACTTTGTTTTTGCAATGCTGGACTAATGCAAAAATCGATCCAGAGCTTTTTTCAATTCATCGATTTCGTCTTCCAAATTTCCTACTCGAGCAGCTCTAGCAATACATTCAGTCAGATGCTCGTCTAAAATCATGCGAGCAACGCGATCGAGCGCTCCGCGCACGGCTGCAATCTGCGTCAATACCTCGGGACAATCTCGGTTTTCTTGCACCATAGTTTTAATCCCGCGAATGTGTCCTTCAATGCGAGAAAGTCGATTGATTACAGCGCGTAGAGATTCTTCACTATGGACGTGAACGTGAGCGTGAGCCGACCCCTGCTCGTGAACGTGACTGTGGCTGAGGTCTAAGTCAGTAGATGGGGAGAGTTTTTCAGTCCTAGCAATTGACGAGGAGCTTTTTGTTAGTTTATCTGTGCCGTTCATGCGCGATCGCACCCGCTAATAGAGTTAGTTCAAATTCTAGCCTAGAGCAATTGAGTCAGTTTCCGCTATCTGCTGCAAGCTTTGCCAAAATATTAGATATAACTTGTCATTGGTCATGAGTCATTGGTAAGTCGTAAGTCGTAAGTCAGAAATTGTTGATTCTATGCAATTACGAAAAGTTATGCAGTATATCCGCCAACTCAGTACTTATGTGTTGGCGATTGTTATAGGTGTATTTCTAAGCGGTTGTCTGTGGGTACTACCATCACAAGCAGACCCAGTACCTCAAGCAACTATTTCCCAAGCTGCCACACCAGCAGCCCCAACTCAAAAAGCTGCCATCCAGCCCAACAGCTTTGTAACTGCGGCAGTTAATCGCGTCGGACAAGCGGTGGTACGCATCGATACAGAACGCACGATTACGCGCCGCCTACCCGATCCTTTTTCAGACGACCCATTTTTCCGGCGCTTTTTTGGCGAAAACTTTCCCCAACAATTGCCACCCGAACGTTTACAAGGATTGGGTTCTGGCTTCATTGTCGATTCTAGCGGCGAGATTTTAACCAATGCCCACGTTGTCGCTCAAGCCGATAAGGTGACGGTAACTTTAAAAGATGGGCGTGTTTTGGAAGGTCAGGTGCAAGGTGTAGATGAAGTTACCGATTTGGCAGCGATTAAAGTCAACGGCAAAAATTTGCCCGTAGCACCTTTGGGAGACTCTTCTAGCGTCCAGGTTGGAGATTGGGCGATCGCCGTGGGAAATCCCTTGGGATTAGATAACACCGTCACCCTTGGTATTGTCAGCACTCTTAAGCGTTCTAGCGCCCAAGTTGGCATTCCCGATAAACGGCTAGATTTCATTCAAACCGATGCGGCGATCAATCCTGGTAATTCTGGGGGTCCGCTATTGAACGATCGCGGTGAGGTCATCGGCATCAACACGGCGATTCGCGCTGACGGGATGGGGATCGGTTTTGCAATTCCAATTGACAAAGCCAAAGCGATTAAAGATCGGTTAATTCGAGGTGAGCAAGTCGCCCATCCATATATTGGGGTACAAATGGAAACCCTTACCCCCTCATTGGCAAGGCAAAATAACAGCGATCCTAATTCGGCAATTCAAATTCCCGAAGTGAATGGCGTATTGGTAGTACGAGTCTTACCCAACTCGCCTGCTGCTGCCGCTGGGTTGCGTCGGGGAGATGTCATCGTCCAAGTAGACGGGCAGACGATTACGAAAGCCGAACAGCTACAAAGTTTAGTCGAGGATACTCAAGTCGGGCAGGCGATCCAAGTCAAAGTCCGGCGGGGCGATCGAACTCAACAACTTTCCGTCCGCACGGGCGAGTTGCAAAGCGCTTCGCTCAAATAAGAGATTTTATTTATCGAGAGGCGAAATTTTGTCTCTTGACAGAAAACGAAAGGGTGGGCATTGCCCACCCTATTTTTTAGTTAGATATCGTCGTCGTCGAAGTCGTCATCGTCATCATCGTCATCATCGTCATCATCCATGTCGCCAGCTGAAGAGTCGTCGATCATCAGATCGTCATCTTCATCCAGGATGGCAGCGTTGCGATCGAAACCGAAGCTATCTCCCATACCGTCTAAGTTATAGGCACGAGCCGTGCGATCGTCGAGGACGACATCCATGGCATCGTCACCATCATCAAAGACGCTGGTTGACATGGTGTCGAAATCGTCAGTACTGGTCGTACTGACTTCTTCGTAGGTGTTAAAACCAGTTCCCGCTGGAATCAAGCGTCCGATGATTACGTTTTCTTTCAGACCCCGCAACCAATCAGATTTACCCTCGATCGCTGCTTCAGTCAGTACCCTAGTCGTTTCTTGGAACGAAGCTGCTGAAATGAAGCTATCCGTATTCAGCGATGCCTTGGTAATACCCAAGAGCATCGGCGTATACTGTGCTTTCGCCCCACCAGTGATGCTCATTGCTTCGTTGACCTGCTCGACTTGCCGCAGTTCGATCAACTCCCCTGGCAACATGGTCGTGTCGCCACCATCGTCGATCCGCACTTTGGAAGTCATCTGACGCACGATCACTTCGATGTGCTTGTCAGAAATATCAATGCCTTGAGACTGATAGACGGACTGAACTTCATTCACTAGAAATGTCTGAACTCGCTGTAAAGCTTCCAGCGCACTAGCATAGACACCCTCGGCAGCATTGCGATTGTAGAAAATCTCCAGAATTTCATGGGGGTTTGCTGGACCGTCGGTCAGTGGCGTACCTAACTCTATGTGCGCTCCATCAGAGACAATGGCATTTTGCCCAGGTCCAATTGGATACTCGGTAAGATTGCCAGAATCTTCAATCACCTTAATGGCAACAGTTTCATCCTCAATCCGATTGTATTCTACCGTACCGCCAGCACGGGCAAGGATACACGCTTCTTTTGGCTTGCGCGCTTCCAGTAGTTCCTCAATTCTGGGTAAACCCTGAATGATGTCTCCGGTTTTTGCCCGTTCAAAGACCAACAACACTAAGTTATCGCCCCGTTGAACCAGTTCGCCGTCTTCGACTTGCAATACCGCACCGTTACTGACGCGATAAGGGCGACCTGTGCGTACAACCACTTCATAAGCATTGCTAACCAACGCACCATCGCCTGGTTGTTCCTGCTCTTTTTTGTCTCCCGTTGCCTTCTTAATTTCCAGTACTTGCCCGGATTCAGCCACAACTGCTCCCGGAGCGATTTCCATACCTGCTACAACCAAGTCACCAATTTTGACTTGAGGACGTTCTTTGGTTGGAATGGATAGGCGATCGCTTTCTCGCAACACCAGAATGCGGCGAATGGCTTCCGCACCTTCGCGAATACCGCGAATTTCTCCGGCTTCTTTGCACTGAATTGCCGTCCGTGCCACCACTGCACCAGGTGGAATATTCTGCCCGTCTTCTACGAGTAATGTGGTTGAAGTACTGCCTTGGGTAGCATCGGCGGCTACGTCGCGGCGGATTGTTAGAGACTCCAAAATTACCAACTGCAAGCGCTGGAGTTCGGGATCTTCTGCATCGGGAATCAATTCGATATCTGCCACCATTGGCGAACTACCGTGTTCTCCGCTCGTGTCTTGCTCGATTTCCAAGACCAATTGCGTCCGCAGCAGTTCTACTCCTTCAATCGACTTCACCCGCTCGGAATCTTTAAAAGCAATACGCTGCATCGATCGCAACTCAATCCGGCGACCCGATTGGTTAACGGATTGCGTGCTGGGTACGGGTGGAACATCTGGTACGGCATATTCGATTGCGGGACGTAGCAGTAAGGCTGGACCTTCAGGCGATTCGACATACTCGATATAACGCAGTTCGGATAGGGTATGTCCTGGGACGATTTCTTCTCCAGGCTGACCTAAAGTTCCGTCTCTGCCGAGTGCTGCTTCTGGGTCGTCTAACATCAGCAATTCCCCTGGCTTCACCACCAGTTCGCGCAAAATGTCATTCTTCTGAGTCACGGTGACAACGCCGCTATTCTGGCAGAAGATATCCTTCACGACTTCCGTACCCGCTTCGACATACGTGCCGTCCTCGACGATTAGCAGGGAGATATCCTTATTGACTTCGTGAGATTCTTCAGGAATCCACAATAAAGTTCCACCCTTGACGACTTCGTAACCTTGCTTTGCCTTACCTTTTTTCCCGATTTCTACCCCAGCAAATTTGACAATTCCACCAGTAGCAGTGCGGTAGCGATCGTCAATTAGCTCTGCAACAACTTGACCGTTTTGCACTTTTGTGCCTGGGGTTGCTAAGAGCGAAAATTGTTGACCGTTATTTGTTTCGATCGTGTAATGCTCGCGACCTTGAAAGCTTTCCGATCGCACGGTAGCCGTATCGAGAACCACAGAGGCAGTAATGATTTCAATTTCTCGCTGCCGCGCCCCATCAGCAGCTTGGGGTAAGCGCACGACACCCCCATGCACGCTGGTCAGTTTCATCTGCGCCAAGACGCTATTCGCTTCGACGCGATCGCCGTTGTTGACGCTGGGTTCTGCACCTGGGGGCAAGTTGTAAACTTCTCCCGACAAGATCCAGATCAAGCCGCCTCTAGATGCAGTCGTCGTCGTGTTACCTTGACGGTCGGTCTTTTCCTCGGCGACGACATCCGCAAATTTGACTTCTCCTGCCAAGTCCGAAGCCACGTCTTTCGTAACTTTTTCCGTGTTAACTCTGGTGGTACGGTTGCCAACGGGGACTTCAGCGATTAGTTGTCCAACTGTTACTGTCTGACCGTCATTGACATACACGATCGAACCTTGGTTGACGGGAATATTCACTTTGCTGCCATTGGCAAGCTCCAAAGTCAGCGCCCCATTGTTTTCCGCCATCAGCGCGTCTTCCCCGTGGCGGGTTCTAAACGGACGATTGCGGAGATTGCGCGGCATCCGAATCGTACCGTCTTGTTCTGCCCGTGCTTGTCGCGCTACTTCTCCGGTAAATACGCCGCCCGTGTGGAAGGTACGCATGGTTAGCTGCGTGCCTGGTTCGCCAATACTTTGAGCGGCAATGATCCCCACCGCTTCACCCAAATCCACCATTTTGGCGTGCGCCAAGCTCCAGCCATAACAGTGCTGGCAGACCGACCGCGCTGCTTCGCAGGTGAGGGGCGATCGGACCATCACTTCTTCAACGCCTGCTTTGTCTACTGCCTGCGCCAATTCGTCATGAATGGGCTGGTTTCTCTGCACCAACACTTCTTTCGTTTTTGGGTGGATGACATCAACTGCCGCGACTCGCCCCAGCAAACGATTGCCGATCGGAATCAAAGTGCGATCGCCATCCATCATCGGGCGCACGGGAATGGCGCGGGTCGTACCGCAGTCAAATTCCCGTACGATCACGTCTTGGGATACGTCTACCAAGCGTCGTGTTAAGTAACCGGAGTCTGCCGTGCGCAGCGCCGTATCTACCAGACCCTTTCTCGCCCCGTAGGACGAGATAATGTATTCGGTAACGGTCAGCCCTTCGCGGAAATTTGTTTTAATTGGCAAGTCGATAATTTCCCCTTGAGGGTCTGCCATCAACCCGCGCATTCCGACCAACTGCCGCACCTGGGCGATCGAACCCCGCGCCCCAGAAATAGACATCATGTGTACCGAGTTCAGCGGATTCGTCCGCTCGAAGTGACTCATCACTTCATCTTTGAGGGCTTCGCTGGTACTGTTCCAAGTGTCGATCACTTTTTGGAAACGCTCGACCTCAGTGATTTCTCCCCGTTGGTAACGCGCTTCCGTGGCTCTAATTTCGGCTTCGGCAGCTTCCAAGAGCGATCGCTTAGAAGGCGGAACCATCAAATCGTCAACGCTAATTGAGATCCCTGCTTTCGTCGCGTAGCGAAATCCTAAATCTTTCAGCTTATCTGCCATAACTGCCGTGCGAGCAGTGCCGTAAGTCGTGAACGACCAAGCAATTAGATTTCTCAGCTGGCTTTTACCAACTACGCGGTTGCGAAAAATAAATTCCTTACCGTCTGCCATGTTTTTAGTGAGTAGTGAGTAGTGAGTAGTGCGTAGCGCGTGATGAGTGGGGAATCGTAGGGGCGGGTTTTTTGAAGATACCTGTTCTGGAATAAATCCTTCTGCGGTTGAACCCGCCCTTACAGGGGAAGTGAGTTAATTGCGAATTTTGAAATTTTCCTAGTCCCCAGCCCCCTAATCCCTAGCTGACAATCGAGTCTTGAATTGCTTTGTTGTAAATAATCCGACCAGGAGTTGTCAGGATGAACTGCGACAGCAAATTACCGCTACCATCCTCTCGGACTCGTCGTTCGCGAAAGTGTTTGGTCACGGTGCCGTCACCCTGCTTTTCTACTTTTAAAGGCTCGCTGTCTGGCTTCGCCGTCTCTACTTTGCCGTCGTAGCGTACCCAAACTTTGGCGTGTAGGTCTACTCGCTCTTGCTCGTAAGCTACGATCGCGTCATCGAGCGATGCAAAGTAACTGCCAGCGCCACGATTGTTGTTGGGATTTTCGGCAGTTAAGTAGTAACAGCCCAAAACCATATCTTGGCTGGGAGTAATAATCGGTCTGCCTGTTGCTGGAGACAGAATATTGTTAGAAGCTAGCATCAACAATCTTGCTTCTGACTGCGATTCCAGGGACAGAGGCACGTGAACCGCCATCTGGTCGCCATCAAAGTCAGCGTTGAACGCCGGACAGACCAAAGGATGGAGCTGAATGGCACGACCTTCTACCAAAATTGGCTCGAAAGATTGAATCCCCAAGCGGTGAAGCGTTGGAGCGCGGTTGAGCAGGACTGGGTGTCCTTCAATCACCTCTTCTAAAACGTCCCACACGCTGGGGTCATTGCGCTGAATCAGTTTTTTCGCAGCTTTAATATTGTTGACAATTCCACCGCGAATCAGACGATGGATCACAAACGGCTGGAATAGCTCGATTGCCATTTCCCGTGGCAAACCGCACTGGTGAATTTTAAGTTTGGGTCCGACGACGATTACCGAACGTCCCGAATAATCAACCCGTTTGCCGAGCAAGTTTTGGCGGAAGCGACCTTGTTTCCCTTCGATAATATCCGATAAGGATTTCAACGGACGATTGTTTGCGCCTACCACCGTGCGTCCCCGCCGACCGTTATCGATCAAAGCATCGACGGCTTCTTGCAGCATCCGTTTTTCGTTACGGACGATGATTTCAGGAGCCAAAATCTCTTGCAAGCGCGCCAAACGGTTGTTCCGGTTGATTACGCGACGATACAGATCGTTTAAGTCGGACGTAGCAAATCGTCCGCCGTCGAGCTGTACCATTGGGCGCAAGTCTGGGGGAATTACTGGAATATAACTCATTACCATCCACTCTGGTTTCGAGCCAGTGGCGATAAAGTTATCGATCACCCGCAGCCGTTTGATCAGTTTTGCCCGTTTCTGTCCTTTTGCCGTACCAATTTCTTGCCGCAGCGTTTCTGCTTCTGGTTCCAGTTTGATATCCGAGAGCAAATTCGCTAATGCCTCAGCTCCGATTCCTACTTCTATACCTTCTAGGGTAGAATCTTCGCTGTAAAGTTGGTCTTCAATCTCAATCCACTGGTCTTCGCTGAGCAATTGTTTGTACGTTAAAGTCTCGGCGTTGCCTGGTTTGAGGACGACATAAGCGTTAAAGTAAACAATTTGCTCGACATCCCGTAAGGGCATATCTAACAAAATCGAAATATAACTAGGAATACCCTTGAGATACCAAACGTGGGCAACTGGAGCCGCGAGTTTGATAAAACCCATCCGGTGGCGGCGGACGCGGGATTCCGTAACTTCCACACCGCAACGCTCGCAAACAATGCCCCGATGCCGGACGCGCTTATACTTGCCGCAGTGACACTCCCAATCTTTCGCCGGACCGAAGATTCGCTCGCAAAATAGCCCGTCCATTTCTGGCTTGAGCGTTCTATAGTTAATTGTTTCTGGCTTTGTCACCTCGCCCACCAACTGACCGTTAGGCAAGGTTCTTTCTCCCCAGACCCGAATCCGGTCAGGCGAGGCGATCGCAATTTTTACGTAGTCGAACTGATTTGATAATCCTGGTCTCATATTTGAGGGGTAAGGGGTAAGGAAGGAGTCAGGAGTGAGGAGTCAGGAGTGAGGGGAAGATAAGAATTATCCCTCGCTCCTCGCTCCTCGCCCCTTACTCCTAGTTAAATTTCTTCTTCTTCCAACGATTCGCGACTGAGAGATTCGTAGGTAGGACGGGAAGGAGTGCGGCGACCAGCCGGATCTGCCATCAGATCCACTTCGACATCAGAGGTACTGCCGTCAGTTTGAGTTTCTACCTTATGCACGGCAATATCTAGCCCCAAAGATTGCAACTCTCGCATCAATACCTTGAAAGATTCGGGCGTGCCAGGTCGAGGGATAGCCTTGCCTTTGACGATCGCGTTTAAGGCTTCGTTCCGTCCTTGCATGTCGTCGGATTTCACCGTTAGCAGCTCTTGCAGGGTATAGGCAGCGCCGAATGCTTCTAGCGCCCACACTTCCATTTCGCCAAATCGCTGACCGCCTTGCTGCGCCTTTCCACCCAAGGGTTGTTGCGTCACCAAGGAGTAAGGACCTGTTGAACGAGCGTGAATCTTGTCGTCTACCAAATGTACCAGTTTCAGCATGTAAGCCATCCCAATCGTGATCGGGCGATCGAATGGTTCTCCCGTTCTGCCGTCGAATACTTGGATTTTCCCCGGATTTTCTGGGTCGTACATCCAATCTTGAGCGGTGTCTTCTCTGGCTTGCGTCAATTTGCCGTGAACGATCGATCGCGATGCTTCTTCACCAAACATTTCATCGAATGGAGTTAGCTTAAACCGCAGACCCAAGTTAGCTCCCGCCCAACCTAAGAGGCACTCAAACACTTGTCCCACATTCATGCGGGAAGGTACGCCCAATGGGTTCAGCACGATGTCAACGGGTCTGCCGTCTGGCAAATATGGCATATCTTCTAAAGGCAAAATGCGAGAAATAATTCCCTTATTGCCGTGTCGTCCTGCCATTTTGTCGCCAACTTGGATCTTGCGCTTTTGAGCGACATACACGCGGACGACCATGTTAGCGCCAGGGGGTAGTTCGTCCCCCTGTTCGCGGGTAAACACGCGCACGTCTACTACACGACCTTTTTCGCCGTTGGGTACGCGCAGCGAGTTATCGCGTACATCCCGCGCTTTTTCACCGAAAATTGCCCGTAGCAGTTTTTCTTCTGGTGGTTGGTCAGATTCACCTTTGGGGGTAACTTTGCCAACTAAGATATCGCCCGATTCTACCCAAGCGCCAACGCGGATAATTCCTTGTTCGTCTAACTGTCTCAGGGCATCTTCCCCAACATTGGGAATTTCGCGGGTAATTTCTTCGGGTCCGAGTTTGGTCTGTCGTGCCTCAATTTCATACTTTTCAACGTGAATTGAGGTATACAGGTCTTCCTGTACCAACCGTTCCGAGATCAAAATTGCATCTTCGTAGTTGTAGCCTTCCCAAGGCATATAGGCAACTAGAATATTTTGTCCCAGAGCAATTTCACCGCCCTCAGTTGAGGAACCATCAGCAATTACCTGTCCGGCAGCAACGCGATCGCCTTTACGGACGAGCGGGCGCTGGTTGAGACAGGTATCCTGGTTGGAGCGCTGGTATTTGGACATTTGGTATTCAATTTCGCTCCCATTAGCAGCACGGACGCGAATGCGGGTGGCATCGATATAACTGACTTCACCATCAGTACGGCTGATGATTACCATCCCAGAGTCCCGCGCTGCTTGTGCTTCTAGCCCCGTCCCAACTAAGGGTCGCTCCGGTTTGAGTAAGGGGACCGCTTGCCGTTGCATGTTGGAACCCATCAGGGCGCGGTTAGCGTCGTCGTGTTCCAAGAACGGGATCAAGCTGGTGGCAACAGAGACGATTTGTACTGGTGTCACCTGCACGTAGTCCACTTGGTCGGGGGTGGTGGTGGTAAAGTCTTGGCGATAACGCACGGGGACTTGAGCGCCTAGCAAGTTACCGTGTTCGTCGATCGGCACGTCCCCAGGTGCGACGCGAAAATCGTCTTCCTCGTCGGCTGTCATGTAAATAGGAGCGCCATCGTACAAGACTCGCCCGTTTTTCACTTCGCGGTAAGGCGTTTCTAAAAAGCCGTATTGGTTAACTCTGGCGTGGGTTGCCAAAGAACCAATCAGACCCGCGTTGGGACCTTCTGGAGTCTCAATCGGGCAGATCCGCCCGTAGTGCGAGGGGTGAATATCTCGCACGGCGAAACCCGCCCGTTCTCGCGTCAATCCGCCAGGACCGAGGGCTGAGAGGCGGCGCTTGTGAGTCAATTCTGCTAAGGGGTTGGTCTGATCCATAAACTGCGACAGTTGGCTGGAGCCAAAAAACTCCTTAATCGCAGCGACCAGGGGTTTGGGGTTGACCAATGAAGTCGGGCTGAGGTTATCTGTATCCGAGACGGTCATTCGTTCGCGGATAATCCGTTCTAAGCGGTTTAAGCCGACGCGGACTTGGTTTTGCAGCAACTCGCCGACGCTTCTAACTCGTCTGTTGCCCAAGTGATCGATATCGTCGGTGTTACCCATGTCGAACTCTAAGTTGATCAGGTAGTCGATCGCTGCCAAAATATCTGTTGGTGTCAGTACCCGCGTCGTATCGGGGATCGATAAGCGCAGCTTTTTATTCAGTTTGTACCGTCCGACGCGCCCTAAATCGTAGCGCTTGGGATCGAAAAAGCGCGAGTCGAGGAGCTGTTGACCGCCCAATACCGTTGGTGGTTCGCCAGGACGTAGCTTTTTGTACAATTCCATCAGGGCTTCTTCTTCAGAAAACTGCCCTTCTTTTTCGATCGTTTTTTGGAAATATTCTGGGTGACGCAGGGCATCAAAAATTTCATTATCTGTCAGGGCAAGTGCTTTCAACAAAATTTGCGCCGACAGTTTACGAGTTTTATCAATGCGTACCCAAACTAAATCGTTCCGGTCGGTTTCAAATTTCAGCCACGCGCCTCGGTTAGGAATCAAACTGGCGCTGTAGGTGCGACGACCGTTTTTGTCGAGTTCCGATTTATAGTAGACTCCAGGCGATCGCACGATTTGATTGACGATTACCCGTTCTGCGCCGTTAATAATAAACGTACCGCGATCGGTCATTAGGGGCAGGTCGCCAATAAAAACCTCTTGTTCTTTAATCTCGCCTGTCTCTTTATTGATCAAGCGTGTCGGTACGTACATCTGTACGGCATATGTAGCATCGCGACGCTTGGCTTCGTCTACATCGTATTTAGGCTGTTTGAGTTTATAATTTTGACCTAGTAAGTGCAGTTCTAATTTGCCCGTGTAGTCGGTAATTGGTGAGAAGCTGTTGATTTCTTCAATTAAGCCTTCTTCTAAAAACCACCGAAAACTAGCTTTTTGAATTTCGATCAAGTCGGGCAGCAAGTAGGAGGTAGATTCTTTAGATATCTCTGTAGTCATGCGTCTTGAAGCTCGCTAGTGAAAGTGTTTGGCGGATCGTCTCGAATTCGGAATTGTGAATTCGGAATTCGGAATTGTTATCTCACCCACGCTATTTCCTCGACTGGGTGTAATCCCAAGACTGGAATGGAGTTATAAATGTGGGGGAGGGATTGTCGATGCTATGCATCTGCTGGTTTTCCGTGAATGAATCTAGAGGCTTGTACCGTATACCATATAGTTCTAAATTCCGAATTCTTTTACGAGAGTCGTATTTCTAAACTGTTCTCGAGCCATCAAGCAGACAACAGCTAAACGATCGCCGTTGACGGAATTTCCCGTTGAGGCGATCGCGTAAGCAAAAATCAAAAGTGTTCTGAGTCAGGAAACCAAATACTTGACAGTTACAAGAAAACAGCAGTCTATTCTGGCTCATTAGATCGTAGGGACGGCAGATTCCGGTTGCTACAGCGAAAGAATAATTTCTCTTATTTTCTCACCTATGTTTTGTCAAGGGGTAAGAGCAAAAATTTACGTTGAGGCGGCGTAATGATGTATATTCCCAACTTTTGTGCGGTGGGCTAAAAAATTGTTTCATACATGCTCCTTAACCATTATGGCGTTTTTAATATACCTATGACAGCAGGTGTAGCGAATCCGAGCCGTTGTTCTCATCGCTAGTTCACGCCGACAAACCGAATAGTTGACAAGCATTAGCCGTTGTTTGAGCTGCAATCTCTTCTAGTTCAACCCCGCGCAGGTGAGCCAGAAACTCAGCGACATGCCAGACGAAAGCCGGTTCGTTGCGTCGCTCTTTTCGCTTGGGAACTGGAGCCAAAAACGGACAATCAGTTTCAATCAACAGGCGATCGCTGCTTACCATCTGTGCTGCTGTTTGAACAGTACGAGCATTCTTAAACGTGACAATGCCGCTGAAACTTATATAAAACCCCAAATCTAGAAACCAGGCAGTTTCCTCTGGAGTTCCGCTCCAGCAATGCATGACCCCGCGAATTTTCTCGCCGTGACGCTGCTTCATCGACTGTAATATCTCTCTAACTTGTGCGGCTGCTTCCCGACAATGGATAATAACAGGTAAGTTGAGGGTAGCTGCGATCTCCAATTGCGCTTCAAATACTTCTCGCTGTTGCTCTTGGTTTTCTGCTTTATAGAAATCCAGTCCCATCTCGCCGATTGCCACGACTCGATCGTTACTACACGCCAAGGACAAAATTTCTGTTGACATACTCTCCGTCCATTTGTGGGCATCTAGTGGATGTAACCCCACGGCAAAGCTGACTTCAGGAAATTGCTGCGCGATCGCCCTGATGCTGGCAAATTCTGCTGGTTCGACACAGGAATGAACCAAGTGTACGACTCCTGCTGCTTGCCATCGCGATCGCACGGCTGCCAAATCCGGTTCAAACACGTCGAAGTTGAGATGTACGTGAGAGTCGATCAATTGCATAACTAGGGAGTAGGGATTCGGGTCGTAGGGAGTAGCAAGTACTTAAAACCAGCCACTAGCCACTAGCCACTAACCACTAGTTTTAGCCATTTCGTACTGCTTGAGTTGCTTAGCCAGACGGGATTTTTTCCTAGCTCCATTATTACGATGGAGTACGCCCCGCTTTACGGCTCGGTCGATTTTGCTGTATGCTGCCGACATCCGTTGTTGGACTTCTTGCTTCAGCTCTGGAGTAGGATTGGCGGCGTAAGCTTCCAGAGTACTGAAATACTTTTTCATCAGCGTTTTGACTGCTGAGCTATATGCTTTATTCCGCAGCCGATTACGCTCGGCAATTTGAACGCGCTTGATAGCAGACTTTGTATTAGCCACAGTTAAGTTAGGGAACGTAAATTAGACAAAATCCTAGATGTACTAATATAGCACCTAGATTGACAAGATTGCGATTCTACTAAAAATCCAGGTTAAGCTAGAGAAGCAAGAACAAATAAACCATAATCGCCGTCAGGCGGATATAGTATAGTTTTGTTCCCCAGCAGGCAATTCCTAGATTAGCATCCCGAACTCCATGCTGCGAATCATCACTCAGCAGGCTGAGGTAAGAGCCGAACTCCAGCGGATCTGCGATCGCACCCACGACGAACAAGTGGCTCATAAGGAAGCGACGGTTCGGGAGGTGCTTCAGACCGTGAAGCGCCAAGGAGACCGCGCCTTAATTCACTACACTGAAGAATTTGACCAACAAACGCTGAAACCAGAAGACCTGCGCGTGAGCGGCTCGGAACTGGATGCGGCTTACCAACAGGTGTCTCAAGAATTACTCAGCGCCATCCAGCTCGCCTGTCGGCGGATCGAGGCATTTCACCGCCAGCGCGTCCCTAAATCTTGGGTACATTTCGACGAGGACGGGGTGGTATTAGGTAAGCGATACACCCCAGTGGATAGCGCGGGGCTGTATGTCCCTGGAGGGCGAGCTGCCTACCCCAGTACGGTGTTGATGAACGCAATTCCAGCAAAAGTGGCTGGGGTGAAGCGCTGTGTCATCGTCACTCCGCCAGGGATGGGAAAAACCATGAATCCGGCGGTGCTAGTGGCGGCTCAGGAAGCAGGAATTGAAGAAATTTATCGCGTCGGGGGAGCGCAGGCGATCGCGGCTTTGGCATACGGTACGGAAACACTGCCGAAAGTCGATGTGATTACGGGACCTGGTAATATTTACGTGACGCTAGCGAAAAAACTCGTCTACGGTACGGTGGGAATCGATTCTTTAGCCGGACCTTCGGAAGTCCTAATTATTGCCGACGAACAGGCTAACCCCGTCCACGTTGCTGCCGACTTGTTAGCCCAGGCAGAACACGACCCAATGGCAGCGGCAATATTGTTAACGACAGATGCGAGTTTGGCTAAGCAAGTTCAAACAGAAGTCGAGCGCCAGTTAGTCAATCACCCGCGCCGGACGCTGACGGAAAAAGCGATCGCCCACTATGGTTCGATCGCAGTCGTGGACTCGCTCAATACTGCGGCTCAACTATCGAACGAGTTTGCCCCCGAACACCTAGAATTAGAAGTAGCCGATCCTTGGGCGCTGTTAGAGCAGATCCGCCATGCAGGAGCGATTTTCTTGGGTAATTCTACCCCAGAAGCTGTAGGAGACTACTTAGCCGGTCCCAACCACACGTTACCTACTTCTGGTGCTGCTCGTTATGCTTCCGCTTTGGGGGTAGAAACTTTCCTCAAACACTCTAGTGTGATTCAGTACACGCCGGAAGCACTCCAAAAAGTTGCAGGGGCAATTGATACCCTCGCAACAACCGAAGGACTGCCTTCTCACGCTGATTCTGTGCGGTTGCGAATGCAAGATTTGCAGGCGGGAGATTGGCAAATCGGAACTGGTGAAAAGGATGGACAGTGACCAGCGAACAGTGACCAGTAAACAGTCACCAGTGACCGCGCACCACGATTTACTGCGAACTGAGAATTGATACCTGATAACTGGTAACTGTAGTATGGGAGGTTTGGCGGTGCTAAAGACGATTTTAGTGGCTCTTGACGGTTCGGAAATTCAGGAACGAGTGATTCAGAGTTTGGAAGAACTGCAACTCCAGCAGACAACAAAGGTGGTTCTCGCGCATGTCGTCCCTGCGGTCGAGTTAAGTCAAGAAGTTGTCAGCGATCGCCCCCAAGCCGTAGCGGAAGGACTACCCTATTTACAAATAGAAAAGCAACTGCAATCTTACCAAGCAAAAATACCAGGAGAAAGCATCATCGAGATCGTTACGGGCGATCCTGCTGAAGAAATTATTCGGTTAGCAAACATTTATCAAGCTGACCTAATTGCGATCGGCAGTCGCGGCTTGACTGGAGTAAAACGAATCATTCAAGGTTCTGTTAGCAGTCAAGTAGTGGAAAATGCTCCTTGTTCTGTATTAGTAGTCAAACCTGCTAGGTAAGAGCAGTCGTAAGTCATAAGTCACTAAAGTAACTGACAACTAATTCGTGCAAGGATTTATTAATTTAAACAAACCGCTAGATTGGACTTCCCATGACTGCGTGGCGCGGGTCAGGCGATTGTTGCATACGTCGCGGGTAGGGCATGGGGGTACGCTAGACCCTGCGGCTAGTGGCGTTTTGCCAATTGCGATCGGCAAAGCTACGCGGTTATTACAGTTTTTGCCTCAAGACAAAGCTTACCGAGCTACGATTCAACTTGGCATCACAACCACAACTGACGATTTAGAAGGAGAGATCCTGACTTCCCAGCCAGCAACAGATCTAAGCCTAGAGCAGATTGTTCCAAAACTCAAACAATTTCAAGGCAAGATCGTCCAAATACCACCCAAATATAGCGCCATCCAGGTAGGGGGAAAGCGGTTGTATGACTTGGCACGAGCAGGAGAGGAAGTAGACGTGCCAGAGCGCACGGTAGAGGTATATAAGATTGAAATTTTAAACTGGCAAGCGGGAGATTTTCCGAAATTGGAAGTGGCGATCGCTTGTGGTGCGGGAACGTATATTCGGGCGATCGCGCGGGACTTAGGTGCGGCGTTAGGTACTGGTGGAACGCTAGCAGCATTAACTCGTACTCGTAGTAGCGGTTTTGAAATTGCTGCAAGTCTCAGTTTCGATGAATTAGCCACACAGCTAGAGCGAGGCACATTCGAGCCTATTCCTCCTGCTAAAGCTTTACAACATCTTCCTAGCGTTAATTTATCAGAGCCAGTTGCGCGTAAGTGGTGTTTGGGTCAAAAAATTCCATACCCAGAAGTTCCCGTTACTATGACAAACGATACTTGTTTACGAGTTGAAAATGAGGGCGATCGCTTTTTGGGTATCGGGCGTTTAGTTCAAACGGATGATGTATGTTTGTTAGCTCCTCAAATAGTTTTTGTTCCCTCATAGTCGGCGATCGATTATCAGTTATCAGTTATCAGTCTACCCTGGGCTTAAACTTTAGATATCTCTATGAGGAGATTGAGAACTACTTTTAGAAACACGGTATTTTTTCAAGATATATGGAATAATCTAGCTACTCTAATACAGAGTTACTGCGTTATCTAAATCAGCTAATTTTTATGAAGCGATATCTGTTTTTGATTGGGATATTGATTCTTTCTGCTGGCGTAATTCTGACTCACTCGTTCGTGGTAGCCGCTACAACTCAGCCACAACGAGTCAGTTCTGTGACAAGCGATCGCATTGCCCTTGATGAAGGGGTAAACAATGAAAACAACTTTTTTGCCTCTCTGCCTGTTTTGACAAAACAAGAGAGTCGGGCGAAAAATCGTCGAAAAGCTTTCGATAGACTGATTGAATCGGTGAGTGCAGCTAGAATAATTGAACTGAATTTCACTTGGGATACTAATTCGCCGTTGTTTCCGACAAATACCCCTTACTCAATTAGTCTATTAGCGAGACACACTCAGACTTTTGGTACGGTTTCGGGTGGGATTGGCTTTGCCACAGATAAGATGGATTTTAGCGGACAACATGGCGCACCCACTATCGATGCGATCGGTCATATTTCAAATAATCTCAAGCTATTTGGGGACATAGATGCTGCAACTAGCGAAAGCGATCTGGGACTGACAAAGCTAGGAGTCGAAGCCTACCCGAAAGAGCAGTTTGTCAACCGAGCAGTTTTACTGGATGTTGCCCGTTTCAAAGGAGTGGAGACACTTGCAGCGGGACAGGAGATTACTGTCGCAGACCTAGAAGCAACGGCGCGAGCGGAAGGAGTTGAAATTCAATCGGGTGACTCAGTATTAATTAGGACTGGCTATGGGAAGTTTTTCAACACCGAACCGACAAAGTTTTCAGAACCTCTTCCAGGTCCAGGCGAAGCAGCGGCTCGTTGGCTGGCGAAGAAGAAAGTTTTTCTGGTAGGGGACGATCAGTTAGTCTTTGAGGTGCTTCCCGCCACAGGAACGGTCTTTCCAGTGCATCGCACGCTAATTGCAGATAACGGAATCTACATTGTAGAAAATTTAAATCTAGAAGAGTTATCACAAGCATTGGCTCAAGAGGGCGTTTACGAGTTTCCTTTAGTCCTGAATCCACCTAGAATCAGAGGTGCGACAGGAGCTGCAGTTAATTCGTTTGCAATACTACCGCGTTAAGCAGTTCATATTGACAATCTGCTGATTCCAACAATAAGGGGCATTGCACCGCTACTGTAAAGCGGACACAACACCCCTTATACTGCCTATGTTAAATTTTTCCTGTCTTCTGTCTCCTGACTTCTACAAAATTAGAAGGTTTCTGTACCCCAGCCAGGAGCTTTTTTGGCTGCTGTCAAAATAAAAGCTGCTAGATTTTCCACTTGTGCTTGTGTCAACCAGCTTTCAGGGACTTCGCGACACCAGTAAGTTTCCTCGCTGCCGTCGTAAGTCATTGGTTTACGCATATAAGCAACTAAACCGTTAATATTGTCCCGCGATGGCATGGCTCCTTTCAGCTTTTCCAAAGAGAGTGAAACTTCTGGAAAAGATATGGTGCTACCACCAACGTGACAAGTCTGGCAGCTTTGTGAAAAAGACTGCTTCCCTTGGGATATTTCTTCTGGTGAAAACGAACGAGTCTCGCGATCGCTCACTTCCAAATCGATTGGCTCAGTGACATGTAAATACCGAGCCACGTAGGAGTCAATCGCAGCTTGAGCAGGAGTACTTGGCAGCAGTAGCACTCCCAGGCAAACTATGAGAGAAAAAAACAGACAGCCAAACAAACGATAGGTCATTGGTTCATGGTCAATGGTTAACAGTCATGAGTCACCAGTTTATGGCAAACAACACGCGACAAATGACAAACAACTTAATAATAGATTTTGCCGCCTCCCCACTTGTCACCCAAAATCTTTGGTTGAAGCAGAACATGTCCGGCGATCGCTGTTAAGTCCTCATCCCGTAAATTTCTCATCGCTGGGTAAATATCCGCACTCTTGATACTGGGATGAATTTCGGCGATTTCCTCCTCTCCGTCATAGGTAGTAGGATTTTTCATATAATCCACCAACCCTTCAATGTTGTTGCGGGATGGAGAAGCTCCGGCTAGACTTTCCGGGTCTAGCCCGACGTTTTGGTTAGTCTTGGTTACACCACCAACGTGACACTGAGCGCAGGCGTAGTTAAATAGGCGTTTGCCTTCCTGCACCTGTTTGAGGCTCAGTACCGTAGTGTCACCTTTGTCATTCAGTGGCACTGTACGGATAGCTTCGCTCATCTCAACTGCGGCGGCGCTGCCAACAACTAGCCCAAATGCTAACATCACAGTCGCCATTACTAGCCCGATTAATCTTTTGAACATGGTTCTCCTAAAATTTGGACGCTCAACACAGCACTTGTTCCGGTTTGCTCAATCTCTAGTTCGATTTCACTGACGATCGCTAGCTTCAGAGCTTTGCCTTTGAGACAAAATTTGACTGATAACTGCCTTAGCATCTTCCAAAGCTAGACGGGTCTGAGGATTTTTATAAGCTATTCCCAAGCGATCGCACAAAACCATGACCTCCACTGCGGGAAGGTTATAGTCCGCTGCGATTTCTGCAATGGACAAATCGGCAAAACCCATAATGAACGATTGTTTAGAAACAATTAGAGATTGAGACAGACGCTCTAATTATGTATGAATACCATGTCACTGCACAATTTGTTTCCTAAACCTGGAAGAAGAAGGGACTGAGAACTAGAGGCTAGGGGCTAGGGAAAGACGGATTTATGAATTTTATATGAAGAATTGTAAATTTACTGTTAAAAGTTTCCACTAGCAAACTCTGTGGCTAGACGAGACAGAAAACTTTGCTTCTGCCGTTATGCAGAACAGCAAAAACAAATAGCCCTTGAATCACAGCATCTAATATTAGTAGAATTGCGCAGCTTTAATGCACAGAAAACCCTTCGCAACCGCTTGCCAAGGTTTTTGACTTCTGTACGGGCGGATTTAGCCATAGAATTATTTGTTCTTTCGTAGATATCTTGAAAAAACCCGCCCCTAAGACTTCTGACTTCGCGTGCTAGTTCTTAACCTCTAGACGCTAATTTAGCTAGAAATACTCGAACTAAGAGCTATGCCTTCTAGATGTACCAGATTTGGAGCCGTAGTAAGTGGTTGATGTAGGGCAATCGACTGAGCCAAAGTTTTCTTAAGTTGGGTACGAGGAACGATCGCATCGACGAAACCGTGTTCTAGTACGTCTTCAGCCGTTTGGAAATTATCTGGGAGTTTTTGACGCAGGGTTTGCTCGATCACCCGTCGTCCGGCAAAACCGATTGTTGCTTTTGGTTCTGCCAAGATGATGTCGCCTAACATGGCAAAACTCGCCGTGACACCGCCAGTCGTTGGATTTGTTAACACTGGAATGTAGAGCAATTGGGCAGCGCGATGACGTTCTAAGGCGGCGGAAATTTTTGCCATCTGCATCAAGCTGAGCATTGCCTCTTGCATTCTCGCACCACCAGAGGCACAGACAATTACTACAGGATATCGCTTCTGGGTTGCTTGTTCAATTAAACGGGTGAGTTTTTCGCCTACCACCGACCCCATACTACCGCCGAGAAAGCGAAAATCCATCACGCCAAGGGCTGCTGGTAAACCGTCAATTTTACCGAAACCTGTTTGCACGGCATCATTTAAACCAGTTTTTTCTTGGTATTCCCGTAAGCGATCGCTATAGGCTTTGCGATCGCGAAATTGTAGTGGATCGGCGGGACGCAAATTCTCATCAATTGGCTTCCAGGTGTTGGCATCGATCAACTGGCGGATACGTTCGTTGCTATCTACCCGCATATGATGCCCACATTCCAAACAAACCATTTGATTTGCCATCAAATCCTTGTTGTAAGCCAGAACCCCGCATTCAGGGCATTTATTCCACAATCCATCAGCAATGTCACGCTCGTGCCGTTCTTGACTAATAGAACCAGATTTGCGGCGATTGGCAAACCAGTCAAGTAAAGACATTAAACCGCGAGATTCGTCGTTAGTAGCCATGTTTATCTCGATCTTCTACCAGTTATGAAATTTGTAAACAGCGTTTATGCCCTACACTTCTAGTTTCTGTAACTTCGATACCTTATTTTGGTTACTTTAGTTACTCTCGTGTTATTAAACTTAAACTTAGATATTCTGACATTTTTTAGTGCTACTTTACTCCTCTTCAATTGGACTCAATAGCAGTAAGGCAGTCCACCGATCCTTTGCATAGACTTGCAAAGCGGCAGGACTGCCTGCACCAAAATAGCTTGTACTACCCAAATCTAATATCCGTGTTGGAATGCCATGCGCCTCTAAGAGCTGTTGCATCAGTTCTGCTTCCCAGCGCCAACTCGTCGTCCTTAGCGTCATCCAGTTCACAAGATCATGTTACCAGAATCAGGGGCTAGGGGTGAGGGGGACAAGGGGGAACTCGCTCTTCCCCACGACCGAAGGCAGTGGGGATTAGGGGGCGAAGGGGGACAAGGGGGACAAGGGAGAGAAGAGAGCAAAAATACTACTTACTACACCCTACACCCCACACCCCACAACGCCAGTTGCTTCAACGGGGGGAACCCCCGCACCGCACTGGCTCCCCTACACCCCATTCATCACGCACCACCTTCTTTCCTTCGCTCCTCACTCCTCACCCCTATACAGTCACCCCTACATACCTACATAGTAGGAAACATCAACCGGAAGTAAGTCGAAAGAATGGCTTCACCAGCAAACACGGTGATGACTGCGCCGAGGGCGAGAAAGGGACCGAAAGGCATTGGTTGGCGGCGATGGAGTATCCCAAGGGCGATCGCGCCTCCGCCGACAAATGCACCCAAAGCACAAGCCAGAAAACCCGATAAGAGTAAGTATTTCCAGCCCAACCAAGCACCCATCATGGCGGCTAATTTCGCATCCCCTCCACCCATTGCGGTTTGTCCGAGACAGATGGAACTCACGATGATAATGGCATCAAACAACCAAATTCCCAATACAACTCCAATCGCACCAGCCATGAGTTGATGAATTGCTCCTGCCCAAGTGCCTTGAACTAAATAACCCATAGCTAGTTGAAATATCAAACCCAGAACTAATCCCGATTGTGTTAGGGGGTTGGGCAATGTCATCGTATCTAGATCGATCAGCGATAGTGCCAGCAACCAACTGGCAAAAGCCCAATAACCGAGGGTTTGAGCTGAAATATCAAACGTCCAAAAAATTGATAGAAATAGCAGTCCCGTGACTGCTTCAATAAGTGGATAGCGAATGGAAATTGGATTTCTACAGTACTTACAGCGCCCTTGCAGTAACAGCCACCCTAGCACTGGTAAATTTTCTTTTCCTAGCCGATGCAAGCAATGAGGGCAGCGAGAAGGCGGATAGAGAACGGATAACCCTGCTGGTACGCGATAAACTACAACATTGATGAAGCTACCAATAGACGCTCCAAGAGCAAAAACTATAACTGCAACTGGTATGGCAAGGAGAGTATCCATTTATGAGGGGTAAGGAATCAAGGGTAAGGGGTAAGAGTGCAGTAAGTTCTGACTTACGACTTACGACTTACGACTTACAACTTAACTTATGGGTTTTCTGCTTCGATTTGGGCGATGGGGATGAAGCGTTCTTGGGGTAACAGGATCGGTTGAGTGGAAAAGAGAACCTTACCCTGATAAGTTAATTGATTGACAACAACTCCTGATGGGCGCTTGGCATTTGAGGCGTGAGTTTCGCAGTAGTCGCGGTAAATTTGACGAGCTACTTTCAAGATTGTAGGGTCGATCAACACAGGGTAATTTAGGGGATGAGAGGGGTCTTCAGTTCTCCGCGATCCAGCATATACCACAAAATTGCTCCATCTCTATCTAAAATTATTCTTAAGTTATAGCTGGTGCATCTAGGTTTGTCACCCTTTTTGGTTGTCAGTTGTCAGTTATCAATGAAGAATCACTACCAATGACTAATGACCAATGACAAATGACAAATAACCAATTACCTATCATCCTTTGGTTAATTCCTCAATCAGTGCTTTACCCATTGCCCGACAGCCCAGTAAATTCATACCAGGGGACATGATATCGCCCGTGCGATCGCCTCTGTCTAAAACTCTTAATACTGCTTGCTCGATGCGATCGGCTGCCTCTGGTTGGTTTAAGCCGTAGCGTAACATCATAGCAGCACTGAGAACTTGTGCTAGAGGATTTGCTTTGTCTTGTCCGGCAATGTCGGGGGCGGAACCGTGGACGGGTTCGTAAACTCCTGCACCACTAGCACCTAGACTAGCGGAGGGTAACATCCCGATACTACCTGTCAGCATAGCTGCTTCGTCTGAGAGAATATCACCGAAAAGGTTGCCTGTAACTATTGTGTCGAATTGTTTCGGGTTGCGAACTAGCTGCATGGCAGCGTTATCGACATACATGTGGGTGAGTTCGACATCGGGATATTCTGAGGCAAGGGCAGTGATGCGATCGCGCCACAGTTGAGAAACTTCCAACACGTTCGCTTTATCGACAGAACAGAGTTTGTTCCTGCGTTTTTGAGCTGTTTCAAATGCAACTCGTCCGATGCGATCGATTTCTGACTCGGCGTAAGCCATCGTATTAACTCCCCGCTTTTCTCCCGTTTCGCTGGAAAAAATGCCCTTGGGTTGTCCGAAGTAAATTCCCCCTGTCAGTTCTCGCACCACCATAATGTCTACTCCTTCCACGACTTCCCGCTTAAGAGAAGAAGCGTCAATGAGCTGTGGCAGAATCTTAGCGGGGCGTAAATTGGCAAATAGACCTAAACCCGATCGCAGTCCTAATAACCCCGTTTCAGGGCGCTGGTGGCGCGGTAAGTTATCCCATTTGTAACCGCCGATCGCGGCTAATAATACCGCATCGCTGTGACGGCAAATTTCCAAAGTTTTCTCTGGTAAGGGTTCGCCTGTAGCGTCAATGGCTGCACCACCAATTAAGGCTTCTTGAAACGTAAATCCAATATTTAGTTGTTCTCCCACCAGCTTTAGCACCTCTACCGCTACTTGGATGATTTCGGGACCAATGCCATCCCCAGGTAAAAGCGCGATTCGGTATTGCTGCTGTGACATATTGGGTGATTTGGATAAAGACTTATCGGGTTAACTATCGTAGCAGGGAAACGGAGCGTAAATTCTGGATTATACTCTGCTCCACTTGCTATTCTGACTCATTAAATAATAAAGTTTCTTATTAAGAAAAATCTGCTATTGATTTGCAAATATCACTTGCTCAAGCAATATAATGACCATCACCATCTCGCTGCAAGCATGGGAAGATCTGCAACAAGAAGTAAACGAAACTGTCCAATACGATCCTTTCGACCCGTTAGATGTTACTTGGCAACTTCCTCGACTAGTCGGATATGGATACATGCGGTGGATCGAGCTGCGTCAAGGGTTAGAGTTAGAAATTACAAATTTTCGCTTGTGCGATCGCCTGATTCTCCATTGCCCCGAACTCCCAAGCCGATTAAAATTTCATTGTCATCTGTCTGGGCAGCATGAGGATAAACAGACAATCGTTGGTGACAGAGAATTTGCGCTTTACGGTAGCGGACTTGCGCCGAAAGAATCGAACGTTGGTCCAAAGCAAAAGGCTTTGGAGGTGACGGTTTACATGCAGCCCGAAACGCTGCGATCGTTCGTTGGTAATTCCAACGGACAATTGCCTGTGGGACTTCAGCAACTCATTAGACCTAATGAGCGAGAACGCTACACCCGTGTTGCTAAGATTACCCCCTCAATGGAAAGCGTAATGTGGCAAATCTTGCAGTGTCCGTTTCAGGGAATTATGAAGCGAATGTATCTGGAGAGCAAAGCACTAGAGTTAGTCAGTCTGGTTTTGGGGCAAGAAAGCGAAATACAGATGGGAGAACGGACTATTAAGCCACTAAATGCAGGAACTTTGGAGCGCATTCACTACGCCAGAACGCTGCTGTTGCAAAACCTACACCAGCCGCCTTCTTTACCTGATTTAGCGAGGCAGGCACAGCTGAATGAATACACGCTCAAGCGCGGATTTCGGCAGGTTTTTGGTACAACTGTGTTTGCCTATCTGCATAAATATCGACTAGAGCAGGCGCGTCAATTGCTAACAACTGGACAAATGGCAGTATCAGAAGTGATGAAAGCGGTGGGATTTAGCGATCGCCATCACTTTGCTGCGGCTTTCCGCAAGCAGTTTGGAGTGAGCCCTAGAGAGTTTCTCATGCGACACAAATGCTCCGTCTAACCCACCAAAAAAGTTCCCGCTAGCCCACCAATGTATCTTTTGCGATCGCAGTGACTTCGGTAGTCTCTTACTATTGCAAAAGATTCTTAATTTTAGTGCGGTGTGATGTTAAATCATCTGTGGCGATCGGTGTTGATGGCTGGTGTTGTTCTGTGCTTAGTTGCCCCGCCTGCTGTGGCAGAAGAGACAGGCAACGAAGCAAAAGGGGAAAACGCGAAATCTCATGCCCCCCTTAATAAGGGGGGTTGGGGGGATCGACAACTCGCCCAATCTCCAATTCAAGTCACAGGGGTGAGACTCAACCCTACTGAAACTGGAATTGAGGTAATATTAGAGACTCCGCAAGGTAAAGCACTCCAACCAAGGGCGATCGCTTTAGGTAAGTCATATATTGCTAACATTCCCGATGCTGTGTTAGCTCTACCCCAGAACCAAGAATTTCGCCAAGATAACCCAGCTAGTGGGATTACTCGTGTCAGCGTAACTCAGACTGCTGGTAACAATATTCGGGTGACAGTGACAGGTGCGACGGGTTTACCAGCAATTCAGTTGTATGACAGTCCGACGGAGGGTTTAATTTTCGGCGTTGCCAGTGCAGCATCTTCTACACCGCAGGGACAAAAACCTCAAGCACCGTCGGGCGAAACTGATAAACCAGTGGTAGGGGAAGACGAGGAAAAAGAAATTGTTGTTACAGGGGAACAAGAAACAGGGTACAACGTACCTAATACATCAACTGCAACTCGAACCAACACACCCTTGCGGGAGATTCCCCAGTCGATTCAAGTCATTCCCCAAGAAGTGCTACGCGATCAACGCGCCGACCTTACTAGTGCGCTCCTCAATGCCCCAAGTGTCCGTAATTCTGCTCCTACTAACTTTGACTCATTGCGGTTACAAGTTCGGGGATTTTTTACCCCAGTAACGGTAAACGGTTTCAAAGATTCTTTAAATTCTTCTACCATTGGATCTGACCTGACAGGATATGACAGGATCGAAGTCCTTCTGGGTCCCAACTCGATTTTATTCGGTTCATCAGCGCCAGGGGGTACGGTCAACCTGGTGACAAAACAGCCCCTACGCGATCCTTACTACTTCGTCGAGGCAACCATTGGTAATTTTGATTTTTATCGTGGTGAAGTTGATTTATCTGGACCATTAGACGAATCTAAGAATGTCCTGTATCGATTGAATGCTTCTTATCGAGATCAGGGCTTATTTACTGACTTGACCAACACTACAAGTCTAGTAATTGCTCCGGCAGTGAGTTTTGCGTTCACAGAAAATACAAAATTAACTCTTGAAGGTCGCTACGCAGATGTCAAATTTGACTCCATTACTTTTGGATTGCCCTTAATTGGAACTATAGATTCTAATCCTAATGGAGAAATACCCCGCGATCGCAACGTCAACGAAGGTACTCTTGATGCTGAAAGTTCCAGAATTGGATACACATTAGAGCATAAATTTAATCAGAATTGGTCGTTAAGAAATGCCTTTCAATATACTAGATACTTTTCTGCTTACTTCGGTGATGATGGTAAGGGAGGAACTTTCCCTACTGCGCTTTTACCTGATAACCGGACACTTGAGAGAATATATTTAAATGAGCGTTCTGAGCAGAGCGACTATAGGCTTTCGACCGATGTTATTGGTAATTTCGCAACGGGTTCAATCCAGCATCAGTTATTGTTTGGCTTGGATTTGGGTAGAGTAACTGGTGAGTTTAGCGGTCAAAATAGAGAAATCGCTCCCCTCGATTTGTTCGATCCAATTTACGGTCAACCACCTGGAGCAGTCATACCTGGGTCTGAATATGATAACAAGAACGAGACAGAAGAACTTGGTTTGATAGTGCAGGATCGAGTGACAATTACGGACAACTTAAAGCTACTTTTAGGCGGTCGATTCGATATCTTTGAGCAAACTGACACAGACTCGATCGCCGATACAGAAACAAATCAGTCGGGAGATGCTTTTAGTCCCCGTTTGGGTATTTTATATCAGCCAATTCCGCCTATTTCCCTCTACGCTAACTACAGTCGCTCGTTCGAGCCATCCATCGGTCAATCTTTTGACGGTAGCGAATTTGAGCCGACTAGAGGGACTCAGTTTGAAATCGGAGTTAAAGCAGATTTGAACGACAGACTTTCAACCACATTGGCGTGGTATAACATCTCTCAATCAAATGTTACAACCGAAGATCCCGATAATATAGTGGGACTTTAAAACTTTCTAAGCCCAAAGATAGCCTGACTTGGCTTTGTGAGCGGCAAATACGTTGATGTGGGTCA
>NZ_RSCK01000059.1:0-39153 GCF_003991895.1 Chroococcidiopsis cubana SAG 39.79 | reverse complement strand
CAAGTCTCTGTTGAAGATCTACGTGGCTGGTTTACTCATTGCTGTTATTGTACCTCAGTAGACTAGAAAATGCTCTATCAGTTCTTCTGTTACTTTAACTGCGCCATTGTCGGCAGATAACAGTTCTCGCCCTTCCTGTGTTTGCAAGATTTGGTCAGCTTCTTCTTTGCTGAGAGCATAACCCAACACATCGTACGAACCTACTGAGTTTGGTGGTGATTTTGTCAGTGGGGTATAGGTATTATTAATATTTGACGGTCTTCCTGGTAGAGTTAGCTCAAGTTGATAACCCACAAAGGCAACAATCAAAAGAATTAATCCGAGTAAAAGAGTCGGACGCAACCAGTTTGGTAAAGACTTTAACCGATCCATAAGTTACCTCGTTCTCTTGACTCGATACGATTGGCAGCCGTCAAAATCTTTAATGTAGCGACATTAATAGTCAAGCTACCTTCTATTGTTTGATTCAGTGTCTATCTCATGAGTGAAAGTAGCGATCGCGCAACTTGTAATTACGAATACTAAATAAACACCAAATCTTCTATCTCCAGCATTGATAACAAATGTGACTCAAAAGTGATAAAACAAATGTAAATCTTCGTGCTTTTCAACACAAAAAGACTTCTTACCTAAGACAGATGTTAAGCAACTGAATTTAATCGTTGATATAGCAATCCTATTTGACTCATGAACGGAGCAGGCTTCTAGCTTGCGGCAGGCTAGAAGCCTACTTTACAAATCATTTAGAACTGCTATATGTGTGATAGATTTTCTCTACAAGGTAATTTTTTCTAATGCTAAAGCGATCGCTCAGATCCTGTTGCTATAGGTCGCCAAGGCTGGGAAACTCCTACTGGTAATTTCCGCGTCGGTCAAATGTTGAAACAGCCTACTTGGATACACCCATTTACAGGGGAAACTGTCCCTGGTAGTACTCCTGAAAACCCACTTGGTACTCGCTGGATTGGTTTTTGGACAGATGGTAAAAATTCAATTGGCTTTCACGGTACTCCTAATCCTGAGTCTGTAGGCAAAGCTGTTTCTCACGGTTGCGTGCGGATGTATAACGAAGCTGAAGTAGTAGATATATATTATCTCAATAGCCCTTTCCCTTGGTAGAGATTTTAACAAAGACATATAGGTAATATTAATACTTATATGTCTTTAAGGCGGGCAAATTAATGGCAGCTTTACAAGAGTCCTCCGTTGCTAAGCTTTTAGGAGCAGGAAGATCGGGAAAGGTATTTTTAGTTGAGAGCCAGTCAGGTGCGATCGCCCGTAAAATATTTTATCCAGATACGATTGCTAACATAATTCATTACTTTTTCTTTGGTTCTCCTAATCCTTATATTTGGAACAAAGATGCGATCGCTTGTGCATTTTATCGCCGCAAAATTCTCGGTGAATTAGTACAATTTTGGTTTGGCGATCGCCTCACAGTTGCAGATGCTCTCTCTACCAAGTGGAATCAAGAGTTTAAAGCTTATCAAATAGATACAGAATTTATCAAGGGAAGACATGTTTCGCTGCTTCAACCGTGTAGCCGAGAACGGGCAATCGAATTACCTACATTAGTTCGCGGTATCATGCTACCATTGCAAAACAAATTAATTGAGGCAGGCTTAGACGGATTAGTTTGGCAAGCTGGCAAAGGTACTCCTACAGCTTTAAACAATTTCTTATTAGCCAGTGATACTTCAAACCAGCCTGTTTTTGTTTGGATAGATTTAGAATCGGGTGTTCCAGCTTTATTCCCGATAAATATCATTGCTCTATTTTCATTTTACTTGCCCAAGACATTAAAATACAAACGGGCGATGTTTGATGATGTAGATAATTATAAGTTAAAACGATATATACATAATTATCAAGTAGAATTAGTAGCAAATATAGGCAGCCAGAAATATCAGGAAGTTTTAGGGTGGGTTGACCGATTAGAGTATCATCAAGACGAATGGAAATCAATGAGGAGAGTCGATCGCAGTATTCAATATCAATTGAAAAAAGGCGCGATCGACGAGCAACAAGCGAGATGGTATTCTGAGCATTTCTTGTTGTGGTATACACGGGGATTTTGGAATATTTTCCAAAAAATTATCAATCAACTATTAATTCAATTACCTATTGCTCTTGTCCACAAAATTATTAATATTCCGTATCTCCAATTTTTTTATAACCTTTGGAGATTTATTTTATCGCAAAGATATAGAATTAATATAGTTAGAAACTATGTAACAAGAAGGATCGAGCGTTGGCGAGATAGAAAGCATTTAAGAGATGAAGAAGCTAACAGTTTGCTACAAAGCTTAGAGCGGGAAAAAAGCAGCGAATATTTAACTGATTTTGGCGTTCATTTAGGCATCAAGTTATTTGTTAAAATTATCGAATATGTATTAGTGCCACTACTATACTTCGTAGGCTTGATTAATGAGTTGGTTTTTATAACTTGGTTGATTGTTGGTGGTCCAGTTTACCGCACGATTTATACATCTTGGAGAGCATTACAAGCGGCGATCGCCAGACAAGAAATTCCTTGGGTTGCTTTATTAGTGGGATTAATTCCGACTGCGGGCATTCTCGCATATCCCTGTCAGATTATTTGGTCAGCTAAAGGGAAAAAGCAAAAAATCGCTCAATTTATCGTGTATGATTTCTTTACTAGAATTGGGGCAAAAATTCCTGCTTGGGGTGGAGAAGATACAAATACAGAGCATTTTTTCAACCAGATTGCAGATAAGATTGCTAACCGTCAATTAAATCGAAGAAAACCTTTAGAATCTGCAAAACTATAGCAGGAGGCAGAAAGCAGAGGGCAGATGGCAGAAGAAATTTTGTTATCTTTTTGCTTTCTGTTTCTGCTTGTGACGGCGATACATCACCCAAATTCCGAAACATACAAACCCTAATACGAAGAAAACTGTAGAAGCAGGACTGAGAAACTTTTCTACTAACTGATAGTTTTGCCCTAGCACGTAACCTGCATAAGTTAGTATTCCTATCCACAAAAAAGTACCAGCTGACGAGTACAACACAAAAGGTAGTAAAGCCATGCCTTCTAAACCAGCAGGGATGGAAATGTAAGTGCGAATACCTGGAATAAATCGACCGAAGAACACGACAATTCCCCCATATTTAGCAAACCATCGCTTGGATTTATCGATATCTTCACCAGATAAACCGATCCATTTGCCATGTTTATCTACCCATTTCCGCAGCCGCTTTTCACCTACCAGCTTGCCAACGTGATACCAAATTATCGCTCCTAGAACAGTTCCCGTTGTTCCCGCTAACACCACAAATAGAAAATTTAATTCGCCTCTTTGGACGGTAAACCCTGCCAATGGCATGACGATTTCCTCTGGCATGGGAGGAAAGAAGTTTTCCAGCACCATCAACAAGGTAATACCCAGATAGCCCATTCTAGAAATAACATTCGTAATCCAATCGAGCATAAGATGATTTAATCTTCCAAGATTGCCAAGCTTGTTCTGTCAAATTGATTGCTCAACACTGATTCACATAATTTATACTATTTTTGTTTGAGTTATGAAATGTTTGTAAGGATTGGTAATTTGTAATTTGTAATTTGTATTTTCACCACTACTCTCTACTTACTACTCACTACTCACTGAATTAAAAAAGCGATCGCATAAATAATTGCGTGGCATAAAATCTGTTGCCATCTTGCCAAATCCCAACACCTGTTTGGTTGAAAGCAGAACGCAGAATGTTTTCCCGATGTCCTGGGCTATCCATCCAGCCTTTAACTGATGAGGAAATGGGGTTAGGAACGTTGGTACTTCTAAACAAGTTCTCCCCCACCATTAAATAAGTAATGCCTGCGGCACTGACTCTTTGCGCTGGGGTACTACCACTAGGGCTAGTGTGGCTGAAGAAATCTTCCCGCGCCATTTGACGGCTGTAATCGCGGGCTACTTGAGCTAACCTTTCATTATGTTCTAGCGGATTCAAATTATTCTGCTGCCGAATATCGTTAATACGCTGCCGAATCTCTGCTTCCATTTCGGCAACAGCAGGAGATTTCGCTGGGGTTTTTGGCTGTTCGGTAGCAGGTGGTCCCAGCCCAGGAATTCTAGAAAAAATATCTCTAGCAGGCTCGCATCCTACTAGAGTTAAGGCGATCGGTGTCCATGCTATCCATAATTTCCACGGTCGTTTTTGTTGCCGTTTATTTTTGGTTAAATTTTCCTTATTCATCTTAGGAATAGTTTGTCAAGGCGATCGCTCAATTTATTGTTCGTACTTGAGATGTCACGAAACAACTGCTCTACTAACATGAACTGCATGACAAAATTGCCAACAGTGGAGAGCTAACAACTCCACCATCAACAATGAGAATTTTCAATGCCAGCGATCGCTACAACTGGCGATCGCAAGTCGAGTCGATAAAGACAAGTTATGGGGAAGGTGAAGGCGTGACGGTTGGGGTGGGAGTTTCAAGTGGGGTGGTTGTCGTGCCTGGAGTCTCAAGTGGGGTGGTTGTCGTGCCTGGAGTCTCAAGTGGGGTGGTTGTCGTGCCTGGAGTTTCAAGTGGGGTGGTTGTCGTGCCTGGAGTCTCAGCTGGAGTTGTGGGGCTAGTAGCAGGAGTTTCAGCAGGACTAGTAGTATCAGTAGTACCAGTACCACCAGTACCGCCTGTACCCGTGGGTTCGCAAGCACCAATAAGCAGGGACAGCCCTAAAACTGGAGCTAGAAAAAGAAATTTGTTGCTCATATTCTCCTCTTAAAAATTGAAGTGCAAAGCTAGGGCACTTAGTATTTGAAAATCAGGCAATAAGCTGACAATTGCTTCATCCTGCGCGATCCGGCAACGATTATCATCTACCATTGGTTGCAGGGAGCGATCGACTATCACCCGCAACCCAAAAGAACCATTCTTTTTCTTGCCTATGTTTTTTAAGCTAATTGCTAGCGTAGGCAATGGTGCTGAGAAGGGCGTTCTCTGCTTGACGGGAATCTAAACGGGTATGCTGGACGACAATTGGCACGTCCGACTCAATGACGCTGGCAAAGTCGGTGTCGAGGGGGATTGGTTCTGGATCTTTGAGGTTGTTGAAGCGAATATGTTTCGTGCGTCGGGCTGGAACAGTTTCTTTGTAAGGACCAACGGGTTCTTTGTCGCTGTAAAAGATTGTTATTTCAACATGGGCATCTGCGTCACCAGCATTGAGAATACATACGGTTTCATGGCTGGTAAATTGAGGTTCGGGTCCATTGCTATAAGCTGGGATATAACCCTCTGCGATTGCCCATTTTGTATGTCCAACTGGTTGCATTATCGCATACCTCCTGATAAATAACGAGTTTTTCTCCGTGCTTGCGATCGCCTTGGTTGTGCTACGACAGTTGCAAATCCCATCATCCGCATTACACCGCCTACACTTTCATCAAGACGAGTTTGCGTGTCAGGACTGCTGAGATTGCGTAAGCCATGTAAATCTAAGAAGCTAAATCCGACTTTGGAAAACAAGGGAATCAGACAAAACAAAAATGTATCTACAGTTTGACCGAAAACCCGAAAACCGGAAGGACCGAGAATCCAGACAATCGGATAGCAAACCCATAGCACTGTGAAATAAGTAGCAATTTTGGTGTAAAAACTAGACAGAGCTGAGTCTTGACTGCTGGCTTTGGCACGCAATGGTCCCCAAATTCCTGCCAAAACAACAAAGAAGGCAACCACACCGTTGATGTACCATAAATATCTCACCCAAGGGATGACAGACAGATCGGCAACTAAACCGCAAACAACTACAATGACTTGAGTAGCCATTAAAGAGGCAATCAGCGTCCAGTCTTTTTTGTGCAGGCGATGCATTGCCGTCCAAGACAGGGCTAATAACAATAGCGGTGTAGTGACAATCCAATCGATGTAACGGGCAAAATGAGCCACCTGTCCCGCTACCTCAATCTTTCCTTGTTCTAACTCCGCACCTGGTAAAACCATCGACAGATATGCCAGTCCCGACCAGATCGGAATAAAAGCGGCAACTAAATACTCATATCTGGGCACACCACGAGGATTTCTACCAAGCATGATGAAGTGGATTGCCCCGATCGCCATCCCTGCAATATAAAGCCAATGCCACAAAGCCTGCCAATCCATAATTTACCTCATGAAAGTTGTTAATACAAATCGCAGTTGGCTCTACTAAAATTAGCCAAAATGTGCTTCTGCTATTGAAAAAGGTGAATATTTGGATATTTACTGTCTAGATATTTGCCTTTTAAGCAAATAACTATAACTACTCGTTCTACCTCTATCATTCGGAGTAATTAGCTCTGTGCTTAGATTTACAATTTAATTGAGCGATCGCGCGATCGGTTATCTGCAAGATATGAAAATCTCATTTGGTCTGAATTACAAAAAGTACAAGCTCGGCATTTTCAAGTTATTTCATCAGTTTGTTTCTAGTTTTGAAGTCAAATGTGACTAGAAAATGATAAAAAAATATGCTTGTCTTACTATCACTTTTCCATCACAATTAGGAACAATTCTAGAAATAGCAAGTTATCTGGTAATCCTCAATGGGTCATAAGATCTTTTGATGTGACTGTCATTGGTCATTGGTTATTAGTCATTTGTTAAATCGGAATGAGGCTAGCAATGCTCGTATGCCTCATGACTCAAATCGGTAGAAAATGTCAGCAAAAAATTAATTCTGCCTTTTGGCTGTGGTTGAAAATTCCTTTATGAGTCAAGGACAGGCAGAAGCAAGGAGTCAAACAAGCAATGAGAATTGGGCAATGGCTAGGATTATTTGCACTGATTGTTTCCCTATACATCCTCTGGCAAATTCGACAGCTAGTGTTACTTTTATTTACAGCATCTGTATTAGCAGTAGCAATTAATCAACTCGTGCGACGATTTGGGCGATCGGGCATGAAACGAGCTGGAGCGGTATGGTTGAGTTTAGGTATTGTTGTTGCTCTACTAACTGTGAGTTTTTGGCTGATTGTAGTTCCCTTTATCAATCAGTTTCAAGACTTGGTAGAACTTTTACCGTCTGGAATAGAACGAATTCGACAAGGAATTAATTGGTTAGAGCTGCGGGTTGCGCCATTTTTGCCAGAAGTTCCCGATTTAAATCAAATTATCCAACAGATTCAGCCTTACATTGCCAATCTCCCAGCACAGATGTTAGCTTTCTTTTCTACCTCTGTGGGTGCGTTGTTAGAATTTTTGCTGGTGCTGATTTTAACTTTAATGATATTAGTTAATCCTCAGCCTTATCGCAAAGCTTTTATCCGTTGTTTTCCCGCATTTTATCGCAAAAGAGTAGATGAAATCCTGACTCGCTGTGCCGATGGTTTGGGTGCGTGGACAGTTGGTGCTTTGATTGAAATGGTATTCATCGGTGCTTTGAGTGGAATTGGTTTGTGGATATTGCAAGTACCGCTAGCGTTGGCTCATGCAGTTTTAGCAGGATTACTGAATTTTATTCCCAACATTGGACCCACTCTGAGTGTATTTTTACCAGCGACGATCGCCTTTCTGGATGCACCCTGGAAAGCTCTCGCCGTTATAGTTTTATATATCATCATTCAGAATGTTGAAAGTTACTGGCTAACGCCAACCGTAATGGCTCATCAAGTTGCGCTACTACCAGCAGTTACGCTGACGGCACAAATTTTCTTTACTACTTTTTTTGGGGCTTTGGGATTGCTGATGGCACTTCCCCTCGCAGTAGTTGCTAAAACCTGGATTGAAGAAACTTTGTTTAAAGATATTTTGGATCGGTGGCAGCATTCCTCTTAGAAAGCCTGGGCGAATTGAATTCGCGACTACACAAGCGAAGTCCGCCTGCGCGGACTGTAGAAAATTTAATCGCCTATGGCTTAATCGCTATGCCCATCTCCAGTTTGTAATACTTCTGGGAGAAACGGCGACAGTTCTCGATTTAATCGTCCGGCTTTGACAAATTCCGCATATGTATTCGCCTCGGTTGCCAATAGTTCGGAGCGTAATTGTTCGGCGCTAAAATTTATCAGGTCGGGATACTCGTTTTGCAATTGCTCGATTTCTTTTTGCAAATCTTCGATACCGCCTTTAATCAGTGCTTCTTGGTAGCGATAAAACTCTGGGTCGATACCTGGGCGCTGGTCTGCCTGTAACTGTTTTAACACGCGATCGAGGGCAACCCGTCGCGCGATAAATTCCATATATTGCTCTTGACGAGGGCGATCGCCTAATAAGTTTAACTTTTGCAGTAAAGTTTTAATTGTCAATCCTTGAAACAGCAAGGTGAATAATACTACGCCAAACACCGTAGCAATAATTTTATCTCGCTCTGGGAGAGCAGCCGATACGCTCAATGCTAAAGCAATTGACACGGAACCGCGCAACCCACCCCACCAAAGTACGGTTTGGTCTGGTAAGGGGATGGTAGATTTAGCAAGATAGTTACTCAATTGGCTGAGAGTATAAATTGCGATCGCTCGCATCAATACCATTGCCCCAATTGTAATGGCAATAATGCCTAAATTCTCTCCCAACGTTGTAAAGTGAACTTGGTCGCCAATTAGCAAAAACACGATCGAGTTGACAAAAAACGCCAAAAACTCCCAAAACTCGCTGACAATAATTCGCGTGCGAGGATTCATGCCGATGCGAGAGCCAAAGTTTCCCAGAATTAAGCCGCAAGTCACGACTCCAATCACTCCAGAACCGCCCAAATCCTCAGTAATTATGTAAGTGCCGTAAGCAGCAACCAGAGTTAAAGATTGTTCGACTAAAGGTAAATCGAATCTTTGCGTCAGGTAGGAAATACCAAAACCAATTAAACCTCCTACAGCCACGCCAACGCCTACAACCACAAAAAACTGGACTAAAATTGGCTGAACTCCAAGCTGCGTGTTTCCGAAAGACAGTGCCACTAAAAATTCAAAGGCAACCACTGCCATCCCATCATTAAATAAGCTTTCGCCTTCCATTAAAGTTGTCAAACGACTGCTTACGCCTAACTCTCGAAATACAGCAGTGACGGAAACCGGATCGGTAGCAGAGAGACTTGCGCCAATTAGTAAAGCTGTTGTCAAAGGCAGTGCGGCAAATTGATTTAAACTAAATGCCACGCCGACAATTGATATAACTACACCCACCACAGCATAAAGGCAAATTGGCACGAGATTTTGCTTCAAACTCGACCATTTCAAATTCCAAGCAGCTTCAAATAGCAACGGTGGTAGAAAAATTGACAAAATCAGTCCAGGGGATAGTTCGACCAGACGCACATCCACAAACGCCAATCCCAGACCTACAATGACGAGTAGTAGGGTATAAGGGATTTGGCGAAACCAGCTAAAGACTTGCGGTAGCGTTGCCACGCCTAGAGACACTGCTAGGACTGACAAAAATTGCTTGATGTTGGTTTCAATTGCTGCCTCTGCGATCGCCAATTCCATTACCATGCGTCAATTTTTATTCACTTCAAAAGTCAATCTTAGTCAGACTCGCGTGCTTATGACGAGCCTCTAGAGGTAGGACTTTAATTCAGTTATCAGTGACCAGTGACCAGCAACCAAGTGGGAGAAAGGCTTGTTCAGTAATATTCGCGATCGCTTCCATAACTTCAGGAACAAAAAATCTCATCCGTTAGAAATTCAGCAACTCCATACAGAGTTGCTGGAGGAATCAAAGTTAAGCTCGTCTTATTTAGCTTTAACTATCAGTTCTTGTGTCATTGCCACCCTTGGTTTGCTATCAAACAGTGCTGCCGTGATTATTGGCGCAATGATTATCGCACCTTTAATGTTGCCAATTCGAGGCATAGCTCTAGGTGCTTTGCAAGGTCGTGTTATTTTGTTCCGTGAAGGCGCGATCGCGCTGGGAATAGGAACGTTTTTATCCGTGATAATTTCCTACTGCTTGGGTTTAATTGTCAGTCTTCCCAGCTTTGGCAGCGAGATTTTATCCCGTTCTCGACCAACGCTATTAGATTTGGGTATTGCTGTGGCGGCTGGTGCAATTAGCGGCTATGCCAAAGCAGAACCAAAAATTTCTGGCAGTCTTGCCGGAACTGCAATTTCTGTGGCTTTGATGCCACCGATTTGCACGATCGGTTTGGGTTTATCACGGGCTGATTGGTGGCTGAGTCTGGGAGCAACAATCCTTTACTTAACTAACCTGCTGGGTATTACTCTAGCGTGTATGCTCACTTTTTTAGTAGTAGGCTATACCTCGCTGGCACAGGCAAAAAAACCCCTCATCTGGACTATATTCTTAACAGTAATTCTGCTGCTGCCCCTCGGTTTTAGCTTTTTCCGCCTGATCCGACAGACACAGCTAGAAACTAGTTTGCAACGAGCTTTAGTAAGTCAAACTATTACTTTTCAACGGTTGGAGTTGCTTAGCAAAGAGACGAACTGGTTTACAAATCCACCCCAAGTTCGCTTGAACGTGCGGGCAAAGGAACCAGTGACACCTCGACAGGTGCAGTTATTAGAAGATTTTATTCATCGCGAAATGGGACAGCGTTTCACTCTAATTTTTGAAGTTGGAGAAGTGGAAGAAGTCCGCAGTTCTCCGCCAGAGAATTAAATAACTATGCTCAGTTCAAATTTATGTCTAACCTTTTTTCTTTCTTTACCCGTCGTCTTCGCCGTTCCTAGTATCCATTTCTAGCGTTCTTGATGGCGGTTGGTCTTTTTGTCGGTTCGCCTCAAATTACCCAGGCAATTCCCTGGTTAGATATTTTGCGTCAGGGAGTGCAAGTGATTCAATTGTCTACTATTTCCGATTCACAAGAAGTGGAGTTAGGCAAGCAGATTAATCAGCAGCTAGTTACAAAAGAAGTTAAACTATACCGCAATCCCCAGATCGAGCGATACGTGAATCAGATCGGGCAGCGGTTGGTAAAAAGTAGCGATCGCTCTGACATTCCCTATACGTTTCAAGTCGTAAATAATAATAGCGTTAATGCTTTTGTCACAATGGGCGGATTTGTCTACGTCCACACGGGGTTGATGAGATTCGCCCAGAACGAAACTCAATTAGCCAGCGTCATTGCCCATGAAAGAGGTAGAAAAATAGCCAAATCTCGAACGATTTTTGCGACTCGCGAACCGCTCGCATTCTTGAGAAGAACCTGTACTTTTTGAGCTTGTCTTAAACTAGCTTGGGTCAATTCAAGTAGTTGGCGATAAGCTTGTTCTCTATTTTGACGACCCAATTGGCTTCGAGCTTGAGATAGACTATCAATAAGCGCGAGAAATTTTTCTAGCTGTCCGATGACGGTTTTGGAATAATCGAGGATGAATTTTTGAGTCTGTAATCAGAATTTCTTTAGCCTTACACAAGAGACGACTCAGAACTCTCACTCCATCTACTAATAAGCTATTGTCAGAAGGAAAGTGAATATTTGTGGCTACTACTGTTCCAGATGAATTTTTGAGTCTGTAATCAGAATTTCTTTAGCCTTACACAAGAGACGACTCAGAACTCTCACTCCATCTACTAATAAGCTATTGTCAGAAGGAAAGTGAATATTTGTGGCTACTACTGTTCCATCTGTTCTCATTTTTTGTGCTTGAGTGAATTTTAGCTCGATAGCTATTTGAGTTAGCCGTTGATTAATTTTACTCAAAGTTTTTTCCTAATTTGATTTGACTAACGAATTAGCGTACTCTTGCTCGGTAGTGAATGAAAATATATTCGGCAAAACTGTCTTAAAACTAAACTTTCATTTACATTTTTGAGGAGTTTTTCGTAACTTAGATAACGTAAATGTTTCAGAGCTATCATCCGTAGTATGACTTCTACGGGAATTGAATTTCTTCCGGTTTTGGTAGAATGGGGAGAACGCTCTGATAAATCAGTTTCAACTAACTCCATTAGTTTCTTATCATCCAGAAGACGGTCAATCTCAACCATTTCAGCATCCATCTGACCAGTTAATTGCACCAGAGTGCTAAATTTTCTATCCATGTGATATTTCTTTCGTAACACCCCTCACCAGTCTGACTCGGATTGAGTACCTAAAACTTCTATTTCAATCACTGTAAGACTTTTAGGTTTCGCACCGGAAAATAGTCTAATCTCCAGTAGGAAGTATCTTATCTTTTTTGTGCGCAGTTCTCTTCCCAGCGTCAATTGGAATCGAAATCGATCGACAAGTTATTCTCGTATGATTAGGGTTGAGAATTTTCTCCACTGCTTGACCATTTTTATGCTATGCAGTAGCGGCGCAGCGTTTACCAGTCGTACTAGCAACTGCAATATTACTGCTAGAGCCAATGTTTGCAGTGTTATTTGCATCTGTAGTTCTACAAGAAATTCCGTCGCTTTGGTTTGGCATTGGCAGCGCACTAGTTTTCTGGGGATTGCTGTCGATCGCTGGCTTCGCTTTTAAGTGGTGACGTACACAAATCATAGCGATCGCCAATCGCATTCCCTAACCATCCTGCGGCTTTTGCTCAATTGCGGTAACAATCGTAAAAGAGCAATTATCAGGAGGCAAGTATGGTGACAACAACAGTCAGTCAACCTCAAACGCAACTACCACCATTAATTCCACGGGAAATTCTCTTCGGCAACCCAGAACGCGCCCGTCCTCAACTCTCCCCAGATGGCAAGTATTTGGCGTATATTGCTCCAGATGAAAAAAATATCCTTCAAGTGTGGGTGCGTACTGTAGGACAACAAGACGATCGCCAACTGACCCAGGATAAAAAACGGGGTATCCGCATGTACTTCTGGACGTTTGATGGCGAACAGCTAATCTACCTTCAAGATGCCGATGGCGATGAAAACTGGCACTGTTATGCAGTCAATATCAATACGAATATTGTCCGCGACCTGACTCCGTTTCAAGGGGTACAGGCGCAACCCCTCGCCTTAGACCATAACTTCCCGCATGAATTTTTGGTGGGATTAAATTTGCCAGATTTAAGCAAGCACGATGTTTACCGCGTTAACCTCAAAAATGGGGCAGTAGAGTTTGACACGGAAAACCCAGGTAACATTGTCTCTTGGACTGTGAATACTCAGTTTCAAGTTCAAGCTGCGATCGCAGCTACGGCTGATGGTGGGTACGACCTACTTTACCGCGAATCCCCACAGGCAGCTTGGGAAAATTTACGCCACTGGAGTTCTGAGGATGAAGGCTACGCTGTTAGTTTTTCTGCTGATGACAAAACTTTGTATATCGTCGGCAGTCACGATGCTAACGCCCAACGCCTCCTCGCCCTAGACTTAGCGACTCGTCAAGAGACTGTTATTGCTGAAGATCCAGAATACGATGTTGATAGTGTCATCGTTCACCCAACCGATCGTGTTCTGCAAGCGGTTTCTTTTTACCGCGACAAACAAGAGTGGCAAATTCTCGATCGCAGTATAGCTGACGATCTAGAAGTAATTGCCCAAGTCCGCCCTGGAGAATACAACATTACTAGCCGTGACTTGGCAGATCGAACTTGGTTAGTGACTTACATCACTGACAATGGACCAGTTTACTACTACACATACGATCGCACGACCAAAAGTAGCACTTTACTTTTTAGCAACCAACCCAAACTCGAAGAGTTGCAATTAGCAACCATGCAACCTGTCTCCTACCCTACAAGAGATGGGTTAACAATTCACGGCTATCTCACAACACCTGTAGGAATTGCAGCTAAGAACTTACCAACAATTCTTCTAGTGCATGGAGGTCCTTGGGTGCGGGATACTTGGGGTTACGATCCAGAAGTGCAATGGCTGGCGAACCGAGGTTATGCGGTATTGCAAGTCAATTTTCGCGGTTCTACTGGCTACGGTAAGGCGTTTCTGAATGCGGGAAACCGCGAATGGGGCGCAAAGATGCACGACGATCTGATCGATGCAGTCAATTGGTTAGTAGAACAAGGTATTTCTGACCCTCAAAAAGTAGCGATTATGGGTGGTTCCTACGGTGGCTATGCGGCGCTAGCGGGGTTAACTTTCACGCCAGAGGTATTTGCAGCTGGAGTTGATATCGTCGGTCCCAGCAATTTAATTACGCTGATGCAGAGTATTCCGCCTTACTGGGAACCGATGAAAGCTATGTTTGCTCATCGTTTGGGAAATTTAGAGACGGAACCAGAATTTCTCAAATCGCGATCGCCCTTATTTTACTGCGATCGCATCCAAAAACCTTTGTTAATTGGACAGGGAGCTAACGATCCGAGGGTAAAACAAGCAGAAAGCGAACAAATTGTGGCAGCAATGCGGCAATCCAATCGACCAGTTGAATATCTGCTGTACGCAGATGAGGGACATGGTTTTGCCCGTCCCGAAAATCGCTTGCATTTCTATGCTAAAGCCGAGGAATTTTTAGCAAAATACTTAGGCGGGCGATTTGAACCTGTGGGCGATCTTGTAGGGCATTCAGGAGTGGAGAAATGAGGGTGGTAATTGGTAATTGGTAATTGGTAATTGGTTGTTGGTAATTGGTTGTTGGTAGTTGGTGAGAGGTAAATATTATCTGCTGAATTCCAACTTCCAACTGCCGATTTCTTAATGAAAGACAAATCAATCTTCTAACAGCACTCGCGCTTGTTTTAATATATTCTCACAAATTTTGTAGCTAATAATTTTTCTCTGTACAACTGTGTCTCCCACCCATTCTACAAATAGAATTACACCTGCACCCAATACGGCTATAACTGCCACGATAGAGTTGAGTATTGCTAGGTTATTTAACAAAATTGAGTTTAGTAAAAGCTGCAAGGGCATAGAAGTATAAACTAAGCTTAGAACAATAAAAATTGCAGCTATTTTAATAATTTTATGTGCTAGATTTACCTGTTGCGTCTGAAATGATAGTTCGGAGTGAATTTTATTTTCAACATACTGGAGCGCTTGTTTGCTGAAATTTGCCGTTTTAATAATTTTATCGACTAAATCTAATTCATAGCCAATCGCGTGTGCTCTAGTTACTTCAAAATCCAAACAGGCTATTTCTTTTGGGTTGCGAATTACTTGTTGACTCGATAACTGTCTTAACCATCTAACTTCCCAAAGGATGGCAAACAATAAGCCAAAAAAACCAAAAAGATAAATATATATTCTGATAGGTGCTGTTGCTGTTGGATTGAACAAACCTAATCCAATAGCAGCCGAAATAAAAAAACTCGCTCCAATTATAGATAGCTTCATCCAAATTGTCGGAGCAAGGCGATCGAAGATAGTTGTGATTTGTTGTCGATTGGATAAATTCGATGTAGAAATGTATATTTCTTGTTTCAGAATGATATATCTTAGCAGTAGGTTAAATACATCTTCAATCGCCCGCCGATCTATTGTTTTCTCTGCTTCTGGCAATGCTGAATATTCTGGTGTTGCCAAATTGAGATTTCTAGCTAATTCTTCTATAAGTTGATTGTCCTCGAAGGGATACGAATTATCCATCATAAAAAGATTTTAGTAATGGTTATATAGCAATCCAAATTGATGTGTGAACGTTTCCCGTATAGAGACGTTACATGTAACGTCTCTATACGGACAATCGATTTCACGATCCATCTAGGATTGCTATAGTTTCGTATATAACAGTATTCTTGTAAGTTCAAGAACAGTTAATCAATATTAATTATTTATGCAAGCAAATTTTATTTATTTTTTGTTTAAACCTTGTTAAAAAACTACATTTCGAGTGAGAGTTAGGGAAAAGTTGCGGCTAAAATGTGTTTTGTCATCTCAATCTGCGACTGGCTGAACCCAGCTTGCAGGAGATGGTTGAGAAAAATGCGATCGCCATACCGTGCATCTAGATTGTACGCTTGTCGATAAGCAGCTTCAGCCGCAGCGCGCTCGCCCTTCTGCCAATGGGCGAGACTGAGAGCAACTAAAGGATGAGGGTTGGTTGGTTCTAGCTGGGCGGCGCGTTTTGCCGCACTAATTGCAGGTTCGTAGGACTGCAATCGCTCAAAAGCTAAGCTGAGATTGTAATAGGCAATCTCATTTTTTGGTTGTAAAATTGCTGCCCATGCGTGAACGAATACAGCAGCATTCAATTTACCACTGACTAAATAAACAATTCCCAAAGCGTTGAGAGCTGGAATAGAATTCGGATCGCGATATAAAACTTGAATTAAAGACTCAGCCGCCGCTTCTTTTTGTCCGGCTAGGTGTTGCGTCCAGCCTAACAAAACTCGTCCAGAGAGATTTTGCGGTTCGAGTTCTACAGACTTTTGCAAAGCCGCGATCGCTTCTGGATATTTTGCCGCTGCACGATAGGATAATCCCAAGGCACGGTATTCGCTCGCAGGGATTGCTGATGTTGGTTGAGCGACAAACAAGCTGCTAGCTGTTAATACAGTTATGACATGACGGGCGATCGCTGCACCCATAATTTGGCAGCCCCAATTCTGACCAAGATTTTCTTTCGTCAGCAGCATAACACAGGACTAGTCTCAGCAGCGAGTAGATAATCTCTTTTTGAATCTCCAAGGGTTGTCTAGAATGCGTTACCAAGCCTTACAGCATTGATGAGTTAGAAAACATTATTCGTTACTATCTCTCCAGTAAAAACTAGGCAATAGAGTACATACTGTAAGGATTAGTATGTGTTCTAATTAACAATCACTTATGACAAATAGTTCAGCCTATTGGTTAATGAAAACTGCATATTAGTAAATCAATATTGGATAAGGCAACAATATAGGTTTTTCATGTCCTTCCTACCAGCCGTTCCTACCGCAACGCTAGTTGGTGGGAATTTTATTAGTACATATCAAATAATCAGCCGATTGCCGGATGAGCAGAAGCAGACACCAGGGCTACACTAGACAAACTTAGTTATCTGTAGGTAGGTTATGTCTGGGGTGTCAGAAGAGAATGCATTGGCTGCTGAGGAACACGCCATAGCCTCACAGAAACAGGCTAAGTATACTAAGGAAACTGGAAAGCTCTTACAAAATCTTGGAGAGCCACAGAGTACGCATGGAGAGCTAATCGAAAAATACGGTAAGGCTGCGCAAAAACACGCTGATGCTTCACTGAAACACTCCCAAGCGGCTCGGAAGCACAATGAAAACTCAAAAGAGGAGTTTATCAAAGCTTCGCAGGAACATGTTAAGGAAAATCAGGAACACCTAAAGGCAACAAAGGAATGCATGAAGGTAGTGAAAAATTGGAAATCTCATGGGTGAAAGCATATTTGTTTTCCACCAGCGGTTGCCATAAATCTGATTCTCAGCGAATTCCCGACAGCTTCCATATGTACACCGCCTCTTGGACTTCTTTTCTTCTTGCCCATTGAGTATTTTTTGAGTACGATATACAGATATGTATGTGTTCAAAAGCTAAGTTGCGGGTGTAGTTCAGTGGTAGAACGCTACCTTCCCAAGGTCGATGTCGTGGGTTCGAGTCCCATCACCCGCTTACTAAACTTTAGGATTATGCGGTTTTTTCACCCGTCCTACTTATTGAAAAAACTATCCTTCGAGTCGTACTCTTTACACCAGCAACGCTCTAAAAGCAGGATTCTATGTTGCGCCTCAAACTGTTGAGGATTGAGAACTAATTTCGTATTGGCATCAAATATAGGCTGAGTCAAATATTGCCACAGTGGAAACTTTAACAAGTTAAATTGGAAATTCATAGAAATTCTCAGACGCGAAATAATACAGTAAACTTCAGACAAGTTCTCATAGCTGACGAACCCAGTACAATTAGCAGTACTAGTCAAGACCGCTCGCAAGTCTGCTAGATTAACATTGGCACAAGCAACAGCTAATCTTCTTGGTGAAGATTGCGGAAATAATTTAAGACGCTGTTGGGAAAAATCTGTATTATTGCGGTGGCGATCGCACCAACATTTTATATCTATGGTTACGCCAAAAAATTACCCACCCGGAATTTAACATCAAGGTGGGTAACTCAGTTTTGGTTTTTAAGTGGAGCTTACGGGAATCGAACCCGTGTCCAAATTGGGTATTAACCCCCCACTCGTTCACAGGCTTAGCCTTTTTGACCCTCAAGGCGGGGATCGTGCATTATCCCGCACGTAGGATGCTTCGATTAAGTCTTAACTAGCAAGTAAATCGAAGAAACCTTGCTAGAGCATCCGTTGGGGTTTGCCTGTAGTCCTTAACGGAGTCAAACTACAAGCGCTCGAATCTTTGAGAGATTATTAGGCAGCTACAGGAGCAGCCTTACGAGCAAAAGGAACGATGTTGTTCGCAGTTACGTTTTTTTGAGCCTTTGATTTACGAGAGGAGACTCACTCTCGACCTGTATCACAGAGCAGCTTTCGCCAACCTGTCGAAACCTTGAAAGCCCCATGTACTTCTTATCTCATTATAATTCGTCGTGGAGATTTTGGCAGGCAGATACAGAGGATCCCCCCTAGCCCCCTTGTTAAGGGGGGTTGGGGAAATCTTATTTCAAAGCTTCCGCACCGCCGACAACTTCCAGAATTTCCTGGGTAATGGCGGCTTGCCGTGCTTTGTTGTAAGACAGCGTAAGGGTATTAATCAATTCGCTAGCGTTGTCGCTGGCGTTATTCATGGCTGTCATACGTGCTGCCAGTTCGCTAGCAGCAGATTCTTGTAATGCACGCAATAATTGGTTATTCAGGTACAAAGGCAACAGAGCATCGAGAATTTGTACGGGATCTTGCTCAAATAGCATATCCTTGGGAAAACTCCGTGCAGTGGCAGAAACTTTCTGTCTTTCCACTTCAAATTCACCACCACGGGTAGTCAGCCGAAAAACTTCATCGTCTGCAGCTTCAAAACCTTGAGCGTCTAATGGTAGCAGAGTTTGTACCACTGGGCGAGAACTAACTAACGAGACGAATTTGGTATAGATTAACTCCACTCTGTCTACGCTTTCCGACAAAAACAGGGAAAGCAACTCGTCAGCAATATTAGAAGCTTCTGCCGCTGTAGGAATTTGCTCTAAACCCGTATACGTTGCATCAATGGGTTGGTTGCGGCGTTGAAAATACTGGATGGCTTTGCGTCCGACAAGGATGTATTTGTATTCCAAGCCTTCAGCTTGAAGTTCTTTGGCGCGGTTTTCTGCCCGTTTAATCACGTTGGTATTATAAGCACCGCACAAGCCGCGATCGCCTGTAATTACCAGCAAACCAATGGAGCGAATGTCTCGTTTTTTGAATAGCGGTAGGTTGACATCTTCAAACTGCAAGCGAGTTTGTAGATTATACAGTACTTGTGCCAAGCGATCGGCAAACGGACGAGTAGAAAGTACTTGTTCTTGAGCGCGACGCACCCTAGCCGCTGCCACCAAACGCATCGCTTCTGTAATTTTTTTCGTATTTTTGACCGACTGAATGCGATCGCGGATTAATTTGAGATTAGCCATCGTCTTTTGGTAATTGGTAGTTGGTAGTTGGTATTCGTTGATAGTTAATAGTTAATAGTTAATTGCCATTAACCATTAACTATTAACCATTAACCATTAACCATTACCTAAGCAGTTGCCAAGAAGGTTTGTTTGTATTCGGTAATTGCTTCTTTCAACAACTTTTCGGCTTCATCGGTAAGTTGTCGTTCGCTACGAATGATTTCACCATACTTGGGTTTACTGGTTTTCAGGTATTCCCGCAGTCCTTTGGTGAAAGTGGTAACTTTATCTACGGCGATGTCGTCCATATAGCCGTTAATCCCAGCGTAGAGGATGGCAACTTGCTCGAATACCGATAGTGGCGAGTTTTGTGGCTGTTTCAACAACTCCCGCAAACGCTGACCCCGTGCCAACTGGTCTTGGGTGGCTTTATCCAAGTCGGAGGCAAATTGCGAGAAAGCTTGCAATTCGTCAAATTGTGCCAACTCCAATTTCAGCTTACCAGCAACTTTTTTCATTGCCTTGGTTTGAGCTGCCGAACCTACCCGCGATACGGAAATACCAGGGTTAATTGCCGGACGAATACCAGCGTTGAACAAGTCGGAAGTTAAGAAGATTTGACCGTCGGTAATGGAAATTACGTTGGTAGGAATGTAAGCCGATACGTCCCCTGCTTGGGTTTCGATAATTGGTAGGGCTGTCATGCTGCCTTCGCCTAGTTCGGTGCTAAGTTTTGCCGCACGTTCCAACAAGCGGGAGTGGAGGTAGAATACGTCTCCAGGGTATGCTTCCCGTCCTGGTGGACGACGTAGCAACAAGGACATTTGGCGATAAGCAGCAGCTTGCTTGGACAAGTCATCGTAAATGATTAGAGTTGCCTTGCCTTTGTACATGAAGTACTCTGCCAATGCTGCCCCCGTGTATGGCGCGAGGTACTGGAGGGTAGCAGAGTCGCTGGCGTTAGCTGCAACGACAATGGTGTAGTCCATTGCGCCCTTCTCTTGTAAGGTCTGGACTACGTTAGCAACGGTGGAAGCTTTTTGTCCGATCGCGACGTATACACAGATGACATCTTCGGTTTTCTGGTTGATGATCGTGTCAATGGCGATCGCGGTTTTACCTGTTTGTCTGTCACCGATAATTAATTCCCGCTGTCCTCTACCTACAGGAATCATTGCATCGATCGCGGTAATTCCTGTTTGCATTGGTTCGTATACCGAACGCCGCGCTACGATACCAGGTGCGCCAGACTCGATCAAACGGAATTCTGAGGTGTTTATGTCTCCCTTACCATCAATCGGACGACCGAGAGCATCCACAACACGTCCGATTGTGGCTTCTCCAACTGGAACCTGGGCAATTTTACCTGTAGCGGTAACGGAACTGCCTTCTTGGATGTCGCGACCTTCACCCATCAATACCGCACCTACGTTGTCTTCTTCTAGGTTCAGGGCGATACCAACGGTTCCATCTTCAAATTCTAAGAGTTCGCCAGCCATAGCTTTTTCTAAGCCATAGATCCGGGCGATACCATCTCCTACTTGCAATACCGTACCAACGTTAGCAACTTTAACTTCTTGGTCGTATTGCTCGATTTGCTGCTGAATAATACTGCTGATTTCGTCAGGTCTGATACTGATCATGGTGAGTTTGTGTTAAGGAATTTTGGGAATCGGGAGTGGTGAAGACAAGGGAGAGGGGGGAGACAAGGGAGAGGGGGGAGAATTTTTCCTCCTTGTCCTCCTTGTCTCCCTTGTCCTTCTTTCTTCGTCCTTTTTAAGTGCCGCTAGTAAGTCGTAAAGAAAGGCGGCGCAGTTGTCCTCTGATACTAGCGTCGATCACTTGAGAACCAACTTTGACGATCGCACCACCGATTAAGCTTTGGTCGATTCTTGTTTCTAGTTCTACCTGACGGGCGTTGGTCATGGCAATGACTTTATCCCGCACAGCTTGCTTTTGTTCTTCAGTCAGTTCGACAGCTGAAGTGACTTCGGCTAAAACAGTTTGATTCAGTTGCCGCAGGAGGGCGAGATACTGTTGACAAATCCCTTCTAACAAAATAATGCGGCGGCGGTCTACCAACAGCATTAAGAAGTTACGCATGTAGGGGTTGACATTATCGCCGACAACTCGCCCCAATACTGCCTTCTTGTCGCTGATGCTGACGAAGGGGTTAGCGAGAAAGTTACGAAATTGCTCTGATTCCCGCAACAAATTCGTTAAAGTACGGGCATCTTCGCCGAATTGTTCCGTGAGGTTATTACTACGCGCCACAGACATCAATGCCTGGGCGTAAGGCTGCACTACCTGTTCGTTCATGGCATTGCTGCTCATTTACTGCCTCCTAGTAGTGCTATGCTGCGATCGATTGTTTGTTGTTGGATATTTTCGTCTAATCCCGATTCCAATTGGGATTCTACCTTTTGTAAAGCCATTGCAACTACAGAAGCTCGCAGTTGAGCGATCGCTCGTTCTCTTGCCGTATTTAAATCTTGAGTTGCTGTCTCTTTTAAGCGTTGAATATCTATTCCCACCTGAGCCAAGATTTGCTCTTTGGCTTGTTGAGCGTTCGTTGTCGCGCTTTGGCGAATTCTTTCGGCTTCCGCTTGAGCTTCTGTCAATCTTTGCTGCTGTTTTTGCAGTGCTGCTGCTGCTTCTTTAGCGCGGTTTTCTGCCGCTACAATTTCTGTTTCTATGCGCTCGCGGCGATCGCTCAAGGTTTTTCCTACTACCTTGCTGCCAAAATATACTAGTACGCCAACAAGAATAGCCAGGTTAATTAGGTTTGTTTCTAAAATATCAAAATTAAGACCAAACCCGCCTGCTTCTGCTTCTGCTTCTGCCGCTTCAGCAAGTAGTGGGCTACCTTGTGTCACCAACCAGATAAAACTTCCCATCATACCCATCCACATTTTCAGTTGTCAGTTGTCAGTTATCAGTTATCAGTTATGAGTCAGGAGTCAGAAATCAGGAGTCAGGAATCAGGAGTCAGAAGTTAGAATTCACTGGTCACTGGTCACTGGTCACTGGTCACTGTTCAACTGGTTACTGTTCCTAACAGCTTTTCTACGATTTGGCGACTGAGGGCATCTACCTGTTGCTGCAACGAAGCCATAGCTGCTTGTCGTTGTTGCTCAATTTCTTGAGCTGCTTGTTCTCGTTGTGCTTGGGCTTCTTTTTGTGCCTCTGCTATTTTTTCCGCCGCTATTCTTTGTGCATCTGCTTGAGCGTCGGCAACAACTTTTTGCGATTGACGACGAGCATCTGCTATTTGCTGCTCGTATTCTTTTGCTAATCGCTCTGCTTTCGCCAAACGTTCTTTTGCTTCAACATTATTCGTGCGGACGTAATTATCGCGGTCGTCCAGTGCCTTTGTTAGTGGCTTGTAGAAAATGACATTCAATACAGATGCCAACAGTAGGAACTGCAACGCCATTAAGGGCAAGGTAGCATCAAAATCAAACATTATTTCTCCCCTTTGGCTTGAATGGCTGTTTTCATGCCAAGCAACATCATCCACCCTTTCATATTCTAAAAATCCTCTGTTGTTTGAGAGGCAATTTACACGCGATCCGATTGAAAAAAGTTCTCACTCAGTTGTAGAGACGCTCTTAAGAACGTCTCTACAAAGATAAGAATTTAGGTTTTAGGAAAAGGGGTTAGCAAACAGTAATACTAGGGCAATTACCAGACCGTAAATGGTTAGCGATTCCATGAATGCTAGAGTCAACAGCAGAGTACCGCGAATTTTTCCTTCTGCTTCGGGTTGACGAGCAATACCTTCTACTGCTTGACCCGCAGCATTTCCTTGACCGATACCAGGACCGATTGCAGCTAAACCGATTGCTAATGCGGCAGCTAGAACTGAAGCAGCAGAAACTAATGGATCCATCTTGATTTTCCTTACTTTGAGTACACAACAAACTTTCTTTTCAGTTGTCAGTTATCAGTTATCAATTAACTCTGACTTCCGACTTTCTGACTTCATCATGAGTTGCTCTAATGAGCCTCATGTTCTTCACCACCATGACCCTCCATCGCCTCATGAATGTATGCTGCTGCGAGGGTAGCAAAAACCAGGGCTTGGATCGCACTAGTAAACAAACCTAATGCCATCACTGGCAGAGGTACAAACAGAGGTACGAGTAGAACTAAAACCGCTACTACTAATTCATCCGCTAAAATGTTACCAAATAGTCGGAAGCTTAGGGAAAGAGGTTTGGTGAAATCTTCCAAAATTGCGATTGGTAACAGAATTGGCGTTGGCTCAATATACTTTTTAAAGTACCCTAAACCGCGTTTGCTAAAACCCGCGTAAAAGTACGCTAAAGAAGTTAACAACGCCAGCGCTACTGTTGTATTAATATCGTTAGTTGGAGCGGCTAATTCACCTGATGGCAACTTAATTAACCGCCAGGGAATTAAAGCACCAGACCAATTCGATACGAAAATGAACAGAAATAGCGTGCCAATAAATGGAACCCAAGGACGATACTCTTTCTCACCAATCTGATTCTTGGTCAAATCCCGAATGAATTCTAGCGCGTATTCCATTAAATTTTGGATACCACTAGGAACTTTCTGGATGTTCCGAGTAGCTGCTATCGAAGCAACTACTAGAATGCCAATCACAAACCACGAGGTGAGAAACACTTGCCCATGAATTTTGAGATTGCCCAATTGCCATAAAAAATGTTGACCTACTTCCAACGAGGCAAGAGGGAATAAATTAAAGGTGTTTGTGACGCTAAGCATTTGCATTCAAGCAGTTTTCCCAAAAAGCGAGAATGGGGCGATTGGTTTTGCGGTTTCCTAACTTATTTAGAGTTAGGAATGAAAGCAGATTGAATCGTATAGACGAGAAGTGTGGCTTTGTAAGTCAGAAACCCCAAGAATATCGGCAGAATCTGTAGTTGACGCAATTGAGTTGCGACTACAATCACACCAATAAATAGGGCAAACCGAGATTTACTCAGTTGTCTTTTTTCTTGACCTAGCCGCTCAACGTCTCTAGCCAACATTTTTAAGTAAACCATACCTGTGACTGCTCCGAGCAAATAGTTCAGGGCAGTGTTGAGGGAATAGAAAATCCACACAGAGATAAAAATAAACCCCGTCAATCCAAGGGTGATTGACAATAATCCTTGGAAGAGTTGATAAAACTCTTGCATTGAGGAAGTCTTGTCTTGTGTGGTAGTGGAACCAGGTTGAGATTCCTCAGTTGCAGGTGTTGGTGTTGTTGATTCGTCTGACAAGTTCACAAAAACTCGCAAATGACGCTGACGCTAATGTTTCGACTCTAATGAGCCACGTAGAATCATACCACGTTACGGTAACAATACTTAAAAAAGAGTTAACCAGGCGAAAGTACGATTAGTTGTTGGGAAAGGAGCGATCGCACCCCTTCTATGCCCAGTTCTACGTTAGCTAAAATTTCACCTATTGTTAAGTTGCGATCGCAAGCCTGTAAAAATTCCAGTTCGGTTTCTGTTAGATTAACGATTTGATAGTCGTAGTTAAACAAGCAGCGACTCGGAAAGCCATCTATACAAGGGTTTAGTTCGGGAATGGCTGCGAGTAAGGCTGCATCTGACGACCAATCGGCTTGCGGTAGCGGCGGACGACCTAAGAAAAATTCGTAGTGGGTAACTTCTGGATCTAATAGTTCAATTAAACGATATTTAGCGCGATCGCTCAATGGGTTAGTTCTCTCTAATAAACTCGGATCTTTGCCCAAAAGCCGCTCTATTTGCCAAAAATTTGGGTTAGAAAAGCCCAAGAAAGTTAACCCAGAAGCATCAATTAAATCGAATAATGTATCAATATTGTAGTCAATCTCTTGCGGATGAACGTACATGTCTGCAAAACATTCATCTCGCTGATTTTCCATCGCCCAGCGTGATTTTTCGCGTTTGACAAGACGATTGTTTTCTGGTAGAGAAGCAAATAGTTTTCTGCCAATTTGTACGCCATCGCGATAATCGCCCTGTTTGTCATTTTGCAAGAGTGCGATCGCCTGTTGCATTAATTTGATTTCCCAGCGCCCTATTTCTCCATACACGAAGATGTGCATGATTCCGCCTGGGGCTAGTTTAGATGAAATGGCTTGAATCCCACGGATCGGATCTGGTAAGTGGTGCAGCACTCCCACGCAGTTAATTAAATCGAATTCCCCTGGTAGTTGTTCCGCATCGTACAAACTCAGGTGTTGAAATTCAACGCGATTAGCACCCGAACGCTGACAGCGTTCCCGCGCCACAGCCAAAGCACCCGCACTCAAATCGATTCCTACAACTTGGGCATGTGGGTTGAGGTGAACCAAGTATTCCGTTCCTACCCCCGTACCGCAGCCAGCATCGAGAATGCGGATATCTTGTTTTTGCGGTTTTTGTCCGGTACAGAAGCTATAGGCGGCTAGCCAATTCCAGCGCCAGTTATAGCCAGGTGGCGGTTCGTCGAGTAGCGGTTCTGGAGGAAAGGGATACGTATCGTAGAGTTTGGCGACAGCAGCACTAATGCTTTGGGAGTCTGACATGGATGGGCTATGAGGGCAGCATCAATGTAGTGTAGCGGAATACGGGTTACAGGTGTTATTGTATTGACAATGTAAATACGATTTGCCTACACTATGAGGTATGGACACATACTTCGTGCTGAATGGCATTACCTTTGTATGGAATGAGGAAAAAGCTCGAAATAATCTTGACAAGCATGATGGAATAACATTTCAGCAAGCCGCAGAAGCCTTCTTCGATCCGTTTCTAGTTGTGGTTGATGCCAGTCGCAATGATGAAGCACGGGATGCAATTATTGGCATGGATAGTCGATGGAATCTTTTATATGTGGTTCATATTGAGTTCGATCAAGACAACATAATTCGGATTATTTCAGCTCGGAGAGCAACACGTAAGGAGCGCGAACACTATGAAAACTGAAACTTTGAAAAAACGATTAGATAAGAATCGCCCCATGATCGCTGTTACCATTCGTATTCCTGAAGATGTCGTAGACGATTTAAAACGGTTAGCGCCACTACTTGGATTCTCCGGTTATCAGCCTTTAATTCGAGCATATATTGGTCAGGGACTTCGAGTAGATATTGAGCGATTGGAAGGTAATACTGTTTCTGCATTAATTGCCAGTCTAAAACGTCATGGTGTAAGTGATGAATTGATTCATAAAGCTCTTAGCGAAGCTACTCATGAGTGAATGCTACTCACTTAAGTAATAAAATAATAATAGTCTGATAAAAATAGACTGTTTCTAGTCACAATTCTAGAGTTTGGCGATCGCGTTGTTATGCCTTGTACTCATGGTAAAACTCGCGAGGAAGCAATTCGTAATGGTGAGAAAGTAATTGAAATGTATTTGGAAGCTTGGCAAGCAGAAGGTGAATCTATCCCCGAATCTAACACGCTTCAAATTGCTTGATTTCTATTTCAATTCTGGCACTATGGGTACGTGTTGTGAAGTTCAGCAACCCAGATCTAATGCTTTAAAGGTTTGACGCAATGTAGTGTAGTAGGTACTATCGGGCGGATGAATAGGGCGAGGCGATCGCCTAGACAAAAGTGGTAACAAATACAGAAATTACATACTTTATATTCAACAATGATTGACTCTAATAAGTTTGGGGAACACTATGGATAGGCACATTTAGTTTGTTCTCATGCACTTGAAGAAAAAGTATGTGGTTCATCTTTAATTGGTTATCATGGTTAACTTCTCTAGTCTTGCAGCTATGGAATATTTTACCTGAGCAAGCAAAACGTAAAATTATTGAACTAGTTATCTCAGCAATGGAAGAGATAATTCGTGCTTACTATAAAAATTACAAAAATGAAGGTCAGGATAAAAAATGAGTAGCTTTAAAGATTTTATGGATAACGCTATAGAGTCATCAGACCAGAGTTTACCAGCATCAAACATATCTCTGGCTAGTATTCAATCTTCTTTAGCTATTTCAATGAGCGCCATTACATCACCGTTTTTCAAACCTAATGAAGAACAAAAGTTTTCAGAACAGGTATCTAGTTTAGTTCAAAACGATGCTTTCCTGTCCGAATTGAGTGACCAAATTGGTGAACCACAAGTAGATGAGTCTGAGGACGATTTTGTAAAGCGTAGTAGTAATGTACTAAGGAAAATGCTATATAAGCATTTTGGTATTAAAGAATAAGTTTGTTTGTGTAGCCGTAGGTTAATTTGCGGCTACTTTTGATATATGTCAAAAATGCGATCGCTTTTAGGGAAGTATATCGGCTCTTGCGATCGCGCTTCATCTCTCTAAATTTCAACTTTCATCAAAGCTGAAAAACTTGAATCATAGCAGCGTTCAACCGTTGAACTTGATTCGTTCCTAATTTACCTAATCGCCTTGCAATTAACTTACATTCAAGGGTAACAATTCGAGTTACTCTGAACTTTAGAATTTACCTTTAATCCAGTACCCGCGAATTCTGAATCTGAAGAATCAATAACAAACTCCCCTACGCCTAAATTAGAAAGATTTTGCGAGGAAATAAAACATAGGGTAACGTCTTGATTGCTAGAGTCTGCCCATATTACTACAGCAGGACGTAGTTTTGTCTGCTGCAAATCTGTAAACGGAAATGGAGCCAGGACTATATCACCCTTTACTAAACTCACTAGATAGGCTCTCCATCTTCAAGAGAGTATAAGTCTGGCTCATCTGCTAAGAACTCGAAAGCTCCTCCGCTGTGAGCAAGTTTCATGATTTCATCGGTTGTAGGCTCAGAAGTATCCCAAAATAATTTTGTTTCTAACAGTTTTCTTTCTTCCGGTGAAAGTGACAAAATTACTTGTATAAGGGATTCAACCAATTGTGTGTTCATATCTCTAGTTTTTAGTTCTGTAAATGCAAAGCTGAAAAATATCGCGTTTCTATAAGATTATACTAATCTGGACAAGCAGATTTAGCTTGTATAGTTCTGTAAGTTTCAAGCTATTGGCTACTTTTGATATGTAACAAAAATACCTTAGTCAAGCGCAAACGTTGTTATCGCTTTTAGGAAAGTATATCGACTTTTGCGATCACGCTTCGGGGCGATCGGCTATGCTTAGAGTAGGAAGTAGCATAGTGTTTAGGAGTATTAATGATGCCTAGTGTTGAATTTCAAGCCAGAGTGGAAAATGGCAAGATCGTCATTCCTGAAGAATATCAGCAAGAATTATCAGAAGTTGCTACTGTAAAGATTGTTATATTGAAGCAGTCTAGAAAACAAATAACTCCATTCGACATTATGGATGAGTTAGCACAAAACCCTGTTTCAATCTCAGGAATTCGCATGATTTCGCGGGAAGAAATGCACGAGCGGTAGATGATAAACGATCCACTTTGTTTTCTTGATTCTAATGTTTGGCTTTACCGTCTAACAACCGATCCAAATTATAATGAGGCTATTGAGGTTAGAAAACGATATATTGCAATCGAGTTAACTAACAACGTAAATGGTATTGTCAGTACTCAAGTTATAAATGAAACTTGTTCTGTATTACTTAGGAAAGCTGCATTTACTGAGGAACAAATTCAGCAAGTTATTCAATCTTTTTATAACCGAGTTGCTGTAGTAAAGTTAACTAGCAATATTCTCATAAATGCATTTAACTTACGAACTCGCTATAGTTTGTCATTTTGGGATGGTTTGATTGTTGCTACTGCATTATCCACAAATGCTAAGATTCTGTATTCAGAAGATATGCAAGATAATTTAGTTATCGAGCGGCAACTGACAATTGTAAATCCCTTCAAATAATTGATGAGGTAAAGTGCTATGAGTGTTGTAATCTCAGACGAAATCCTTCAAGCATCTGGACTAACTCTAGATGAATTTCGCCAAGAAATTGCCTTGCACCTGTTTCAAATAGGTCGTTTAAGCTTGGGTTACGCTAGCCAGCTTGCGGAGATGAAGCCTAGTGTCTTTCGCCAACTCCTCAAGCAGCGAAATATTCCACTCTACTCTTATGATGTTGATGACTTTGAACTCGATTTGAAAAATCTGAGAGAATTAGGGCGGCTGTGATTGTCATCAGCGATACATCAGTTATCACAAATTTAGCAGCAATTCAGCACTTGTACCTTTTACCCCAACTCTACAATCAAATTATTATTCCCGAAGCAGTATATCGCGAACTAGTAGACATCGATCCTCCAGTGCTAGGAACTCTCGAAATTCAAGCTGCTTCCTGGGTTGAAATTAGGCAAGTTGTGAATCGCGGTGTCGTTGAACGGCTCCAGCGTGACGTAAGGTTGGATCTTGGAGAGTCTGAGGCGATCGCTCTTGCTTTAGAACTGAATGCTGATTTACTTTTAATAGATGAACGTCGTGGTAGAGCCGAAGCCGATCGTCTGGGTATAAGGATTACTGGAGTATTAGGTATTTTGGTTGAATCTAAACGTCAAAATCTAATTATTGCCGTCAAGCCGTTAGTAAATAGCCTAATTGCTACGTCTGAGTTTAGAGTATCTTCAGCCCTGTACGCTCTGATTCTAGATAGGGTAGATGAATCATAATATCGAGCAAAAGCAAGGTAAAAAATGAAATAAAATAGGTTTCCTAAAGCGAACTAAAATCGTAGATAGCGAGTTAAAAAAATTTTTAACCTGGCGGCTACTTTCGAGCTATGCCAAAAATGCGATTGCTTTTTCCTAATGTATATACTAAAACTATACTCGCTCCATTTACGATCTTATGGCTATCGACACGCTGACTCCACTTGAACAAAGAATTGAGCTTTCTGGTATCAGCTGGGAAACCTACGAGCGGTTGCTAGCCGAACTGAGAGATCGCCGCTTGCGTCTCACTTACTACCGTGGCAATTTAGAAATAATGGCTCCATCACCAGAGCATGAATTTTATAAAAAAATTATCGGTCGTTTTGTGGAAACGTTGGCTGAAGAGTTAAAAGTTAAAATTTATCCGTTGGGCTCTACAACCTTTAAACGTCCAGAATTGAGTGGAGTTGAACCCGATGAGTGTTTTTATATTCACAATCGGCGCTCAGTTCAAGGAAAAAAACGACTCGATCTAAATACAGATCCACCACCAGATTTGGTTATAGAAATTGATATTACGAGTAGTTCCGAGAATCGTTTAGCAGTCTACGCAGATCTTGAAGTTCTGGAAGTGTGGCGCTACGATGGCAAATTTTTGAAAATATACCAACTTCAAAATCGACAATATATTCAAGTTCATGAGAGTTTGGCATTTCCAGAAGTAGCTATTACAGAAATCGCTCAGTTTTTACAACAAGCTATGGATGCTAATATCGATTACTTAGATCTTATTCGTTCATTTCGTCAGTGGATTGAAAGTCAGGTTCAAGAATAGAATTTTGTTACTAGAGAACTTTAGTTTTTGGGTAGTTTCATAGGTTTCAACCTAGTAGTTATGTTTGGTATGTCACTAAAAATGCGCTCGCTCTCTCACACAACTTATTATTGATTTAATCGCTGTTATTAGGAGCAACACATGGCACAGATAGCAGTAGAAAAGCTGACTTTAGAAGAGTTTCTGAAGCTACCAGAAACAAAACCAGCTAACGAGTATATTGACGGACGAATTATCCAAAAACCAATGCCTCAAGGAAAACACAGTAGGTTACAAGGAAGGCTAGTAACAGCAATTAACGCAGTAGTTGAACCGCAACGAATAGCACTCGCTTTTCCCGAACTGCGCTGTACTTTTGCTGGACGCTCAATTGTACCAGATGTAGCCGTGTTTGCTTGGGATAGAATTCCCGTAGATGAAAATGGAGACGTTGCTAATACGTTTGCAGCTGCTCCAGATTGGACGATTGAGATTCTCTCACCTGACCAAAGCCAAACTAAGGTAACTGGGAATATTCTTCATTGTCTCAGTCACGGTAGCAAAATGGGATGGCTAGTCGATCCTGACGAGCGATCGCTTTTAGTTTACCCGCTAGGACAGCAACCGCAACTGTTACAAGAACCTACTCAAGTTCTACCCGTTCCCGATTTAGTAGCTATGCAACTTACAGCAGACGAACTATTCGGATGGCTAAAACTTTAAGTTAAGCCGATCGCCTCTCACATAAATTCAGTATTTGTTACAAAACTTATAATTTTTCTCAGTACTTATGTTGTAAGTAAGACTACATTCAACGGCATTGAGATTGAGAAAACTACACACTTCTTAATATAGCGGTGTAAAGACCCCAAAACGTTCTAATCTAAAAGCTGACCAGGTTGATTTCAGGCGATCGTCACCTCATATAAGTGAAGAAAAATTCCCTTTCTGGGGAGGGAAAAACCTAAAATAAACAAACGTGAATTCATTCACACCCTGGTCAGACTTAACACAGTAACGATTATTGATGGGAGCTTAAGAAATCTAATGAGTGTTAAGGCAAGTGGTGGAAGCTCAGTTGCACGTCCGCAACTATATCAAACGCTAGCAGTCGCAACCATTTCCCAAGCCGAACAGCAAGACCGCTTTTTAGGGCGGGGCGAACTGGACGAGTTAGCCAACTATTTCGCCTCTGGCAATAAGCGGCTAGAAATTGCTGAAACTTTAACAAAAAATTCTGAGATTATTGTATCCCGTGCCGCTAACCGCATCTTTGTCGGTGGTTCGCCAATGGCTTATCTGGAAAAACCCAGAGAAACAGAAATGGCGATGGCAGCAACTGTACCTGATGTCAAACAAGGGATGCAGTTAGGAACTATCACCTACGTTGAGAGTCGGGGCGGCGGTTTCTTAGAGGGATTGCGATCGCTTTTCAGTGCTAGTCCTGGTGGTGGTGGCGGTGGTCCTACACCTCCTGGTTTTCGCCCCATCAACGTCGCCCGCTACGGTCCTGGGAACATGCAAAAATCCCTACGGGACTTGTCGTGGTTTTTACGTTATGCGACGTATGCGATCGTAGCTGGCGATCCAAATATTATCTCTGTTAACGTGCGGGGTCTGCGGGAGATCATTGAAAACGCCTGTTCTGGCGAAGCAACCATTGTCGCATTGCAGGAAATGCGGGCATCGGCGCTGTCTTATTTCCGCCAGAATCCTGAAGCAGCAAATATTGTTGCTCAGTACATGGACGTATTGATTACAGAATTTAAAGCCCCTACACCTTCTAATAAACTGCGTCAGCGTCCTTCGTCCGACCAGCAAGGGTTACAACTGCCACAAATCTACTTTAATGCGGCAGAAAGACGACCCAAGTATGCGATGAAACCAGGGCTATCGGCAGCGGAAAAGAACGATATTGTTAAAGCTGCTTATCGCCAAGTCTTCGAGCGCGATATTACCCGCGCTTACAGCCAGTCGATTTCTTACTTGGAATCTCAAGTTAAGAACGGCGATATCTCCATGAAAGAGTTTATTCGCCGCTTAGCAAAATCGCCCCTGTATCGCAAGCAATTTTACGAGCCATTCATCAACAGCCGCGCCCTAGAATTGGCTTTCCGTCACATTTTGGGTCGGGGTCCGAGTTCTCGCGAAGAAGTCCAGAAATATTTCTCGATTGTTTCTAATGGTGGCTTATCAGCACTAATAGACGCGCTGGTAGATTCTCAGGAATACTCCGACTACTTCGGGGAAGAGACTGTACCTTATATTCGCGGTCTGGGTCAAGAAGCGCAAGAGTGTCGTAACTGGGGTCCCCAACAAGACTTACTCAATTACAGCGCCCCCTTCCGCAAAGTACCGCAATTCATCACGACATTTGCGGCGTACAATAGACCGCTACCCGACCAACATCCGTATGGTTCTGGTAACGATCCGTTAGAAATTCAGTTTGGGGCAATCTTCCCGAAAGAAACCCGCAACCCTAGCAGCAGCCCTGCACCTTTTGGTAAAGATACTAAGCGGATCTTGATCCACCAAGGACCAGGGATTAATAACCAAAACAGCAATCCGAGAGCGCGGGGTGAATTCCCTGGCACTTTGGGCGCGAAAGTCTTCCGCTTGGATCAAATTCCAGCGACGGGTGGGAGAAAATCTCCTACAACTTCTAGCGTTAGATTCTCGGAAAGTTCGACTCAAGCCGTGATCCGCGCCGCTTACCTACAAGTATTCGGACGGGATGTGTACGAAGGACAGCGGCTGAAGGTAGCTGAAATTAAACTGGAAAACGGTGAAATTTCGCTTCGAGAGTTTATCCGTGCCTTAGCTAAATCGGATCTATTCCGCAAGCTGTATTGGACACCATTCTATGTCTGTAAGGCGATCGAATACATTCACCGCCGCCTGTTGGGTCGTCCAACTTATGGCAGACAAGAAAACAACAAGTACTTCGATATTTGTGCCAAGAAGGGCTTCTACGCTCTGGTAGACGCAATTATTGACAGCCCGGAATACGGCGAAGCTTTTGGGGAAGATACCGTACCATACGAGCGCTATCTGACACCTCAAGGTCAAGCACTGCGATCGCTGCGTACTGGTAGCATTCGCGAAGATGTTGGCGCAAGAGTCGATAAAGAAGAAACTCCCCGCTTTGTCGAACTGGGTGCTGTTACCGAAATGCGGACGCAGCCAGATATTCAGATTCGCGTGGCTCAAGGTGTTACCAAGCAGCGGGAACAAACGAAGATCTTCAAGCTAGAAGAAAACAGCGACAAAGTAGCCGTACAAACAGTTATCCGTGCTGCTTACCGTCAAATCTTCGAGCGCGACATCGAACCCTACATCGCCCAAAACGAATTCACCGCCCTAGAAAGCAAATTAGGCAATGGTGAAATTACCGTTAAGGAATTTATCGAAGGGTTAGGAAACTCAAACTTATATCTCAAAGAGTTTTACGCTCCTTATCCCAACACCAAGGTTATCGAGCAGGGAACCAAGCATTTCTTAGGACGCGCCCCCATCGATCAAGCTGAAATTCGCAAGTATAACCAAATCCTCGCTACTCAAGGTTTACGTGCCTTTGTTGGAGCAATGGTTAACAGTGCGGAATACGCTCAGGTATTTGGCGAATACTACGTGCCTTACCGCCGCTTCCCCACCTTGCCAGCAGCTAACTTCCCGAATACCGAGAAGCTATACAACCAGCTGACGAAGCAGAACGATGATATTGTCGTTCCCAGCTTCGAGCCAGTACAACCGCGCATGGCAACGGAAAATATGCCATTAATGGCAAAAGCGATCGCGGATATGGCAGCCAAAGCACGGCAAGTCGATAAGAGCAAGCCGCTATTTATCGAACTCGGTCGCTCCTATAACGACGGACGCGGACAATCTGTAGAAGTTGGTGTCGGTACGACTCGCCGCAAACCAGCGCGGATCTACCGCATGACACAGGGAGCCAACCAAGGGGAAATCGCCCAAGTTATCAACGCGATTTACTGTCAGGTCATGGATGTATTTAGCGGTCAAGTACCCGTTTACTTCCGTCGTTCTGACTTGGAGAGCAAACTGCGTAATGGTGAAATCTCGGTGCGCGAATTTATCCGTGCCTTGGCTAGCTCCGAAATTTACTGTCGTCGCTTCTACACCCCCTATCCCAACACCAAGGTAATTGAATTCCTGTTCAGACACCTGTTGGGACGCGCACCTGCAACTCAGGGTGAGATCAGACAGTACAACAAATTATTGTCTGAGGGCGGCTTAAAAGCGGCTGTAGACGCGATGGTGGAGAGTCCAGAGTATGCCCAGTACTTCGGCGAAGACGTAGTGCCATACCGTCGCTATCCGTCTCTCCCTGCTGGTAACTATCTGGGTAGCGTTAAGGCTGCAGCTGACTTAGTGAAGCAGTCTTGGTCTGACCTATCTCCTTCGTTGTTAGCGCAGTCCTTCGGGCAGCGGTAATTGACACGGGAAGATCCCCCCTAGCCCCCCTTGTTAAGGGGGGAATAGGAACTATATAGATTCCTGAGTTCCCGTTTTTAGGGGAAGCAAGATCCGCAAGTCCCCCTTTTTAAGGGGGATTTAGGGGGATCTAATTCCGATTGCGAAAAATTGCAGAGTTTAATTGCAATCCCTAGCCCCCCAGCTCCTCTTTTCAGTCCCAATTCTGAAAGAGAATGTTACAAACTGTTAAGAGCTGAATCAGAAGATGAACGCAATGCCGCAAAATATTTGCGGTAGGTAACTGAGATTAACAACTTGTGTAGATGCGATCGCGCAAGTCTTCTGCGAAGCGAAATAACTCTGATAGCCTACAAGCTGTTGGGTTACGGTAAAATCCAGAAGTGGCAATCAGTCACCCCCACGATTACACCAGTTATATATAAACCTGGTTTCATTTTTTTGGAGGAATCAGTTAAATGAGTATCGTCACGAAGTCCATCGTGAATGCCGACGCAGAAGCTCGCTACCTCAGCCCTGGCGAACTCGATCGGATCAAGAGCTTTGTTACCAGCGGCGAACGCCGTCTGCGCATTGCTCAAGCATTGACCGACAATCGCGAGCGGATCGTGAAGCAAGCTGGCGACCAATTGTTCCAGAAGCGCCCTGACGTTGTTTCTCCTGGTGGAAATGCTTACGGTCAAGAAATGACCGCTACCTGCTTGCGCGACCTAGACTACTACCTCCGCCTGATCACCTACGGAGTTGTAGCTGGCGACGTTACTCCCATTGAAGAAATCGGGATTGTTGGCGTGCGCGAAATGTACAAATCCCTCGGTACACCCATCGAAGCAGTAGCAGAAGGCGTTCGCGCTATGAAGAACGTAGCTACCTCGATGATGTCTGGTGAAGACGCTGGCGAAGCTGGTTCTTACTTCGATTACCTCGTCGGAGCTATGCAGTAGAGCATTTGTCTACTTGTCGATCTTTTTACGTGTGACATAAGGAAGCAAAGAAATGCAAGACGCAATTACCTCTGTAATCAACACTTCAGACGTTCAAGGTAAGTACTTGGACACCGCTGCTATGGAAAAGCTAAAAGGCTACTTCCAAAGTGGCGAACTGCGAGTTCGTGCTGCTACCACCATCGCTGCTAATGCTGCTGCGATCGTTAAGGAAGCTGTAGCTAAGTCCCTGCTGTATTCTGATATCACCCGCCCAGGTGGTAACATGTACACCACTCGCCGCTATGCTGCTTGCATTCGCGACCTCGACTACTACCTCCGCTATTCCACCTACGCAATGTTGGCTGGCGATCCTTCCATCCTCGACGAGCGCGTTCTCAACGGTTTGAAAGAAACCTACAACTCCCTCGGCGTACCCGTAGGCGCTACTGTACAAGCTATCCAAGCGATGAAAGAAGTCACCGCTAGCTTGACTGGTCCCGACGCTGGTAAGGAAATGGGCGTATACTTTGACTACATCTGCTCTGGCTTGAGCTAAGAGTTGGATCTTTAAAGTAGTAGCTGCGATCGCAGGCTACTAAGGCAATCGTCTAAATCAAGTCTGGGAGTCGGTCGTGAGTGCTAGAACGTTCTATCGCCTACCTGACTCAGCGTTAAGAGTATAAGCGATCGCGCTTTAGTATTGACGATTTACTCCCAGCCTTCGATTAATTCAGTTAACAGTGTAGAGACGTTACATCTAACGTCTGTGCAGAGTTGTCAGGAATTGCTGTTAACTGAGAAAAATTACACGTGTAGTCATTAACACGTCAAGTCATTAAAAAGTTTTTGAGAAAATCTACCTGGCGCTCTCGAATAGCAGTGAAACTTATGGGAGAATTAGGGGTAGTAAATAAAAAGAGTGCTAATTCGGTAAGAACGTTGCAGCACTGACAAGCACTCGAATAAGTTGACATCAAAAATTTTCTACATTCTTTACAGGAGATTTTGAACGATGCGGATGTTTAAGGTAACAGCTTGCGTCCCTAGCCAAACTCGGATTCGGACGCAGCGCGAATTACAAAATACCTATTTCACCAAACTGGTTCCTTACGACAACTGGTTCCGCGAGCAGCAACGGATCATGAAAATGGGTGGCAAAATTGTGAAGGTACAATTAGCTACTGGCAAGCCTGGAATGAATACAGGTTTGCTGTAATTGCAGCTTTCTTCATAGGTTTCAATTAGTAGGGGCGCACCGTTGTGCGCCCCTACTAGTTTTATACATATGTATCGGATTGAAAGCGCGATCGCCCCTTTTGCAAAAACATCCGCTATACTCCTACTGTCCTCACACAACCATAGCTGTCGTGAAGCTGCTACGCCGGATCGTCACCTTTTTCTTCCCTCCTGTTTCCCAATGGGCAATTCTGCCAAGATTACTGCATTGGATGACCTTTCTCTGGTTATTCATCGGATTAGCGGTTCTCTTTTCTGCTTCCTATGTCGAAGGCGAAACTATGGGAGATGGTTTTTACTATGTCAAGCGTCAACTGGCATGGATATTTATTGGATTATTAGGATTTAACTACGTCATCCATGCCCCACTTAAAAGAATTTTAAATGTCTCCCATTGGTTCTTTCTGATTTTAATAGGATTACTATTTTTGATTTTTGTTCCTGGAATGGGAATAAAAGTGAATGGTGCCATGCGCTGGCTGAATCTGAGGATTATAGCAATTCAACCATCAGAATTGATCAAGCCATTTTTAGTCCTCCAAAGTGCGAAGATTTTTGGTAGATGGCATCAAATTAGCCCAGGAAATCGTATTCTCTGGATATTAATTTTTATTTTGATGCTAGGGGGGATTTTACTACAGCCAAATCTGAGTATGACCGCTCTGTGTGGTATGAGTATATGGTTAGTAGCGCTAGCAGCAGCCATACCCTATCTTTACTTAGTACCTGCGGCATTATTAGGAGTTGGAACTGCAGCGCTGAGTGCAATGCTGCGACCGTACCAAATGAAGCGATTGATGTTGTACCGTAATCCTTGGCAAGATGCATCAGGGCATGGATATCAATTAGTACAAAGTTTAATTGCTATTGGTTCCGGTGGAATTTGGGGTAAGGGATTTGGCTTATCACAACAAAAGTTATTTTATTTGCCAATTCAATACACCGATTTCATTTTTGCTATTTTTGCTGAAGAGTTCGGCTTTGTTGGTTGCCTTTTACTATTATTAATGTTGATGGTTTATGCAACTCTGGCTTTACTTGTAGCGTTTAATGCCCGCAATCCAGTTTTTAGATTAGTTGCGATCGGGGCAATGATATTGATGGTAGGGCAATCTTTACTTAATATTGGTGTAGCGACAGGAGCGCTACCAACTACAGGTCTACCCTTTCCACTCATGAGTTATGGTGGAAATTCAATGATGACAAGTTTAATTATTGCTGGATTGCTAATTCGTGTCGCCCGAGAAAGTAGCGAAGCAGAAATTGTACCTTTTCAAGAGCGAAAACAAGAGCGGTTTGTTTAAAATCTCTATTTTTTACCTTGTAAAAAACCCATGCCAGCAACAATAAAACTGACACCAATGACATTGATGTAAGACAAACTTTCTTGAAATAAAACAACCCCAAATAAAACTGCTAGGATTGATTCTAATCCTAATACGACAATATATGTTACTCCTAGCGTAGCCTTACGCATGGCAACAGTCTGTATACTTGCTCCAGCAATAAAGAAGATGTATACCAATAAGGTAGGGATAGGCTGAGATAACCCTTCAGATAGCTTCATGAATACACCGCCAATGGTGAAAAGAATTGCTGAAATCAGAACCATTAATAAATACATATCTAGCTCGTATTTGAAATTGTAATTGGGTTTTTAGTGACTCATAATATTGCTGACTAAATTATTTTTGGTTGGTCACTATCAATTGTGTTAAATAATCTAAAGTCATGATTCATAAATTTTTTATTAAGAAACCGTGTATCGTAAAGGCTAACCAATAGATTATTCCTCCGTACATCTGCTGGACATCCGCAACTTTACGGAATATTCACTAACGAGACTTAAACAAAAACTTAAGGTTAAATGAGCTAAGATAGATACATAGCAATAGTTTTACATCAAAGGTAATTT
>NZ_RSCK01000058.1:0-39691 GCF_003991895.1 Chroococcidiopsis cubana SAG 39.79 | reverse complement strand
AGCGATTTGGTACTTCATTCATGGCTACAATGCAGAGTTAGACAGGATTTGAGCTTCACCACTACTTCCATATCACTACCTAACTTCCGAACCCCATTCTCCTTGTATCAAATATCTACCCATCTTTCCAACTGCGCCAACAGGAGAGCCTGCAATCTCATATCGTAGCTTCTTGCTCGCTGATAAGTCAGACAAGTCTGGTAGATGGCTTTCTTTTGTATAGACAACTAATACTCCATTTGTTCTAGCCCATGCCAAAAGCTTTTGTATGTTTGGCACGATACCTTGAATCGCTGTCAAATTGAATTCAAGTTCATTTCCAGAAAATCCAGCAGGATGACAAAAGTCATTCTGCATATCAATAACTAATAGTGCAGTACGATCGAGATTAAGTGGAAAAGGAGCATTTTGAGTAGATAGAGATACCGATCTAAAATTCATTACAGCAACAACAGTGTTAAAGAATAGACGAGATAGGAAAAGTCAGATTTGACAAAATTTATCAAACCAATTTTTCAGATTATAGCTTGAAATCGGGGCTAAAGAGATATTAATAAAGTATAATTGATAATCGCAGAAATTATTTATAGAGAAGTAAAATATGAATGATTTTAATAAAAGTAGGTCACCTGAAGAAATTCAGGAATTTGAAATTGATGCCTTGGATTTAAAAATAATTGAGTTGCTTCAAAGTGATGGACGGGCAGCTTATAGCAGCGTTGCTAGAGAGCTAGACGTGCCAGAAACAACCATAAGATATCGAGTTAAGAGATTGCTAGATGAAAATGTGATTTCGATTAGTGCTTTCATAAATACTGGAAAAATTAAGTATGAAAATGTTGCCTATATAGAACTAGACGTAGAGCCAGAGTTTTTTGAGAAGACGCTGGATAAATTGATCCAAATGAAAAATATTAGTTATATTGCCTCGGCAACAGGACAATTTAATATCATGATGGAGTATATTTACCAGAACAACGAGGAACTACTGAATTTTCTAAACTGGATCAGGACTCAGCCAATCGTGAAGCAATTGAACTCAAGAACGATTTTAAAAATTCATAAGGCACAGTATCCAGCTAGAGTCAAGCAATGATTTATACTAACAGTTTATGTTTTGCCTTTAGTTGTTACTAGCTTTTAAAATTTTCAGTTCACGTGCAGTCCTTTGAGCTTCTCTAAAAGTGATATCTTTTTCAATTGCAGCCTCCAGATATTGCTCTAATTGTATAAATTCAGGGTGATAGCGGTGGCGAAAGCAGGAAGCAGATATATCAATGCTCTCCAAAATCTTACCAGGCTGACCGCCAATAACAATCAGTTTTTGTCCTAGAAGAATTGCTTCTTCAATGTTGTGCGTCACCAGTACCATTGTTGTAGAAGTCTGCTCCCAAATTGAGAGTAGAAAATCTTGTAAGCGTCGTCGTAGTTGAATGTCAAGGGCTGAGAATGGCTCGTCAAGCAGGAGAACATCTGGTTGGACGGCAATAGAGCGAGCGATCGCCACTCTTTGCTTCATGCCGCCAGAAAGTTGATGGGGATAAAGCTTCCTGGCGTGAGATAAACTGACTTGTGCGATTGCTGCGTTAACTTTCTGAATGTAGCTCCGCAATTTTTCACCGCGAATCTTAAAGCCAAAAGCGATATTCTGCTCTACATTCAGCCAAGGGTACAGATTATTTTCTTGAAAAACCATTCCGATCTTTGGATCGATCCCTTTCAAAGGCTGTCCGTGAAAAGAAATCGTTCCTGATGTCGGGCTAAGAAAACCTCCCAGTATCTTGAGTAGGGTAGACTTGCCACCACCAGACTGCCCCAGAATAGTGACAAAATCTCCGGCATAAATATCAAAATTTATATTGGCAAGTACAGCCGTTCCTTGCTTTTGTCCTTTGCTAAAGCTTTTCGATAGATTATGCCCAGAAAGAATCACTTGCTCTCTTGCAATCATCAGCTTATACCTGCCACCAAAAGAATTTTTTTTGTAACCACAATAACAGCCTATCTATAGCAAAACCAGTTATTCCAATAATACAAATACCTAAAAGAATTAAATTACTATTGAAAAGATTTCTCCCCGTCATGACAACAGCACCCAGTCCATCCCGTAAGCCAGTCATTTCTGCTGCCAATACAGCCATCCAAGCAGCGATAAAATTGAGACGAAGTAGAGTGAAAACGCCTGGTATGACTGCGGGAACGATTACCATTTGCCAACATCTGAAGTCATTTCCTCCTAAATTTTTAGCAGTCATCAGAAGATTTTCTGGAATCCGCTCGATCTCTGCTACAGTTGCAATAGTTAAAGTAAAAAAAACTCCCATAAATACGATAAATACTGCTGTCAGATTGCTCACACCGAAAATGACGAGTGCCAGGGGAACCCAAGCAATAGGCGCGATCGGGGCAATCAATCCTAAAACAGGCAAAATGAACAGCTCCGACCATTTCGACAAGCTGATGAGTAGTCCGCAAACAATCGATCCAGTAAAAGCCACTACCATGCCTAGCAGAACACGCAGTAATGTAACAGCTACTGACTGGTAGATAGATGCTGATTGAGAACCCAAGCCAATTTTGAAATCATTCTCCAGCAAAACTGGCAAAAACTTTGAGGGAGGAGGCAGAACTTGAGTCAGAGGTATTTGGGGTATCGAGCCAATCCATTCCCACAGTCCGATTAGAAGCAGAATAGCAGATAGACCGCACAATCCAGACACAAATGTTCGCTTCCATCCCGTTAACTGTTTGATGTCCATACTGATGTTATTACTAGGCTGAGCTAATTGCAGCTAATTAAAGCTCTATTTTTGCTCTAGTTTTTGTACGAGAGAGGTATCGAAGATTTTGCTAGCAGGTACATCGACCTTGACGTACTTCAGTCTTACCATTTCATCAACCACACCTTGAACGGATTTCAAATCTGGCGTGAATGTAATTGGTTCTGGCTGAGATTTAAACGCTGCCAACAGAACATCATTTTTCACTCTGAAGTAATTACCTTTCTCAAGTAAGGCAACAGCCTTTTCAGGCTGAGAATTAATGATTTCAGCCGCACACTGCAATCCCTTCAAATAACCTTCAACTACTTGCGGTCTTTGTTTCAAAGTTTTCTCTAGCACGCTAACGACTGTATTTGGCGTATTCGGCGACCAAACCCGAGCATTATCCGTGACTAACGTTGCTTCGCCACTAGCGACAAACTGAGTTGTGTATGGTTTAATATGGCTGAGCATTTCAACCTCGCCTAGCCGAAAGGCATCCACCATTGCTAAAAGATCGTCAAAATAAACCATTTCAAAATTGCTTGCAGACAATCCTTGCTTTTCAAAAGCATCGAGTAGGATCAACTCTAAGGTATCTCCACGTAGAGTGGCAATCCGTAGCTTTTTACCAGGATTTTTAGCAACAAAGTCAGCCAAATCTTTGACAGATTCGATCCCGTACTCGCTTTTGGCAATAACTTGCATCACTCCCCATCCGCCTGCTGCCGATACAGTTTTGATTGGTACGCCGTTACTAGCTGCAAAAAAAGGCAAGGTAAACGGATTGGTACTAAAATCAATTGCACCCCCTGCCAAAGCAGCATTATTGTCTCCAGGGTTAGTAAAAGCAATAGTCTCTACAGCTAGACCATTTTTCTGAAAGCATCCAGACTCGACTCCAACAAAGAGTGGAGCCATATCTAGAGCAACCAAATGACCTGCTTTGACAGGAACTAATTGCTTTTTAGTCGTTGCGTCTGACGTAGCAACTTCCTGAGTTGCAGGTGCAGCCGATTGGCTTGTCGATTGGCTTGACGAGGAGCAAGATGATACTAGAAAGCTAAACAAGCAAAAGATTAATATCTTCCCAATTGCCATCTTCCTTCTCTCTAAAATAATTAACTCATTCGTCATCCGAAGATAAATTTGCTAAGAACTTGTAGTTTCTTCCAGCGTATTTACTGTAGAGTATCTAGAATTACCATCTCCGTTGGCGATCGCGTTATTTGGTACGGAATATTTCTCGTTCAGAACTGGAGCTGACTCGCTACTAAAACTCGGTTCGTTTCCATCATTATTGATAATTAATTTAAATAAATCCCAACGACCGTAGGAACCATTAAGATTGTGTACTGACATTCCCCACAAATTTTGCCTTAAATCTGCTTCTGCGTACAGAATCGTATCTTCGTTGTAAATTGGACCAACAACATACTGACCGTTTGGATTAATAATACCGCTACCACCGTAAGATTGGTCGAAACAGGTATTGCTATAGAAGTTACTCGGTCTTTCATCTTCGGGAATGTAGGTGGAAGCTAGAGCACACCAGATCTTGCCAAAGATTGCTAGAGCCTTGGTAGCAGTTGAAATTTCATTTTTCAGGTCGTAGCCGTTAAGAACCTCATTGTAACCTGGCCAAAGAGAACAATTAATTTGAGTGCCAGAAGTAATTAAGTGGTAAAGGTAAGGAAGTTGAATGTGTTCGCCGCAAATAATACCACTCAAGTTACCAATCTTAGTACCGTGAACTTTAAGATTTTTTCCTCCACTACCTCTAGTGTGAAAAAGCTGTTCGTGAATCGTAATATTAACTTTGCGGTGAACGCCAATTATTCCTTCTGTCGGTCCAATGAAAAGAATAGAGTTATACATTCGACCAGGATGTTTAGCATCTCTTTCGTTGATTCCCATCACGACATAAGAACCTGTCTGTCGAGACACCTCACATAACCTGTCAGTTGCCAGTCCTGGCACGACCACAGATTCTAAATAGAATTTACCCCAAATCTCGGCAAACTGCTGCTGCGCTTTAAAATCGAGAGACCAATAGGGAAACCCTGGTAAAAACGTTTCTGGAAAGACAACTAAATCTGCACCTGCAGCTGCTGCTTCTCTAATTTTCTTAACAGCCTTTTCTAAAGTTGCGGCTTTACTGACGTAATGAGGGGCATCTAAGTAAACTGGTGCCGTTTGAACTACAGATATTCCTACCTTGCGATCGAACTCAAGCATCTTCCCAGCATCCAAAAAGCTTTCGTCTGTTAGTTGTCAGATTAAGTGACTTCATCTATAACTTTTGTCTTCTATTACACAGAAGCGGCAATAAATCCGAACTTAAATTGCATTATCAGCAAAAATTGAATATTAATTTGCTTTTTCAGCAGCAACAGTCGGCTTTGAAGCTTCAGGTCTTCGAGTGGATAAAGTGTTTGGAGCTGTTGCTGCTTAGCAATCGGAGCTTTGTAACTGGTTATATGCAGGCATAGCTGAGACCTGCCTGTAAGGAGAAAAGTATTGTTCAAATCGATCCAAAAAACATTGGTAGCTACTGTCGTGCCAGTAGTTGCGTCTGCTACATTTGTAAATCCTGGCTTTGCAGAAACAACTGAAACCGTAACTTTCAAGCTGGAAGAAGCCACGATAGAAGATATCAATAGAGCTTTTGATGCTGAGGCGCTGACCTCGAAACAACTCGTACAGCTTTATTTGAATCGAATTGCGGCTTACGAAGATGGAGGAACTTTTCTCAACGCTATCACTACAGTGAATCCGAAGGCTTTAGAAACTGCTGCCGCGCTCGATAAAGAACGAAAACTGAAGGGACCGAGAAGCCCTCTGCATGGTATTCCCGTCTTGCTCAAGGACAACATTGATACTTTCGACTTGCCAACTTCCAATGGTTCGGTAATTCTCAAAAACGCCATTCCTCCTGACGATGCCTATATCACTAAATATTTGCGAGATGCTGGAGCCGTGATTTTGGGTAAAGCGGCAATGGGAGAGTTTGCCGGAGCCAGTTATAACACGATCGACGGTCAGCCCCTTAATCCCTATAACTTCAAGCGTGACACGAGCGGATCGAGCAGTGGTTCTGCCGCTTCTGTTGCTGCTAACTTGACCGTTCTTGCCATTGGTACTGACACGAGTACCTCCGTGCGCGGACCGGCGGCAGTGAACGGTATTGTTGGTTTAAGACCGACAACAGGATTAATCAGCCGCGATGGTATTGCGCCCAAAAATTTGACCTTCGATACGGCGGGTCCGATGGCTCGTACCGTAACCGACACGGCTATTTTACTCAACGCGATCGCTGGTGTCGATTCCAACGATCCGCTTACCCTCAATAGTGAAGGCAAGATCGAAAAGGACTATACTAAATTTCTCCGCACAGGCTCTCTCAAAGGTGCGCGTATTGGCGTAGCTCGCGACTTCTTTGGCGGCGATCCCGAAATTGACCGACTTGCCGAAGAGGCGATCGCCACACTGAAGGAACTGGGTGCAAAAGTTGTCGATCCCGTCTACTTCGATCCTGAGTTTATCGATTTCTACGTTCGTAATGGCGGACGAAATATCAGAGATATTGCCGATTACAGATTTAAAGAAGACTGGGAAGCTTACTTAGCCACCTTCGGACCCGATGTCCCTAAGACAGTAGCAGAATTTGTCAAGATTTACGAAACAGAAATTGCTGTCTCGCCGCTCCCGGTAGCGGACAGCGTTCTCAGTTTGCTAAAGGACTCACTTGTTACCTCTACGGACGCACCTGAATATCAGAATCTGATTGACAACGTGCTGCCGACAGCAACTCAAATTAAGCTAGCTGTGTTCGATCGCTACAATTTGGATGCTCTCGTTTTTCCTTACCAAACCAATTTTGCCGCTCCGATTAACAATCCAATTGAATCGATTGACGATCCTACCTTTGTCAGTTCTAATCGTCCTAACCCTGCAACTCTTGGGGGCTACAGCTCTGTGGGCTTTCCAGGGATCGTCGTGCCGATGGGATTTGGAACGCAGGGCTTGCCGATGACTATCTCTTTCTTTGGAAAACCTTACAGTGAAGCTAAGCTGATTAGCTATGCCTACGACTACGAACAGGCAAGCAAAAAACGCCAACCTTCTCCTTTAGTTCCTCCCTTGCCAGGAGAAGTCATAGTATACAAAGCTAGATGCGTCCTTGGTCTTCCCGATCGCGCTGCTGAAAAGCTACCCAAGTTTAAGAAAGTACCAGTTTGTCGGTCTTTACAACGTCCATAGCCAATTCAGATACTAGAAACTAGTGCGTGGCTCTAGTTTCTAGTTCGATCAATGTCAAAAAATAATAGCAAGGCTAGCAAGCTATCAAGCGTTTAGCAGGTATATGTCATGTCATTTCGTGCAGTGAGCGATCCGCAAAATTTGGTCAATTCTGATTCAGGTGTCCGAATTACAGTGAGGAAACTGACGAAGTGGTTTAATCGAGAACCCTTATATCAAGACTTCAACTTAGAGATTGAAAAAAGTAAAGTTAGCTGCATTTTTGGTCCAAATGGATGTGGCAAATCAACTTTATTAAACGCGATCGCCGGACTAGTTCCAATTGACTCCGGTCAGATTCTCTTCGATGGTAAGACTCTGCACGAAACTAGAATTGGTTATGTATTTCAGAATTATCGAGATGCTCTATATCCTTGGTTGAAAGCCATTGATAACATTAAATACCCGTTAAAAGTCGCACGATATTCTCGAATTCAACAGCGATTACGAGTTGAAGAATTAGTAGGATTATTTGACACTAAGATAGATCTCAACCGCTATCCTTACGAACTTTCTGGAGGTCAGCAACAATTAGTTTCAATCATGAGAGCATTAGCAATTCAGCCAGCAGTATTATTTCTAGATGAACCTTTCTCAGCACTGGACTATGAAGCAACTTTATCAATTAGAGACAAACTACAGGATGTTTTTCAAACCTCTAACCTAACAACAGTGATGATATCTCACGACTTAGAGGAAGCCGTATACATGGCTGACAATATTTTGTTGATGACCAAGCGTCCCACCCAGATAGCAGAAATCGTTAAGTTCAACAGTACAAGACCTAGGAAGGCTACCATTTTTGCCGATCCAAAATTTATTCAAATTAAGTCTCATTGTTTAGAAGTATTTCAAAAGGAAGTACGTCGATGAGAAATAATAAATCTACAAACAGAGTATTTAAGAGCCTATCTCTGGCGTTGAGCGTAAACATCGGTACAATAATTTTATTACTTCTATGGTGGATAGTAGCTCAAATAAAGTTGGTAAATCCACTCTTATTACCTACTCCTCAAGCAACCCTCACCACCCTATTAAATAGCCTTTTTTCCGGCGATCTGTGGCGCGATTTTTCTTTGACTTTGTACCGTAGCTTATATGCTTTTGGTATTGCTACAGTTCTTGGCATTCCGATTGGGATTGTTCTAGGAGCAAACGAGCATCTGTATCGCTCTTGCGAGTTCTTAATTGATTTTTTCCGCTCTACGCCTGCGACAGCCGTATTTCCGCTATTTCTAGTAATTTTCGGAATTGGAGATTTCTCCAAAATTGCCGTTGCTGCTTTTGCTGGTTGGTTGATTATCTTCTTTAATGTTGCTTATGGTGTGATGAACGCACGCAAAACCAGAATTGTAGCAGCAAAAGTTATGGGAGCATCTAGCTGGCGTATCTTTCTCGACGTGATTTTTTTTGAGACTCTACCTCAAACATTTATTGGTTTGCGAACGGCAGTATCGTTAACGCTAGTAGTGATTATCGTAGCAGAAATGTTCATTGGTTCTACTCATGGAATGGGGCAGCGAATTATTGATGCTCAACAAACATTTGACCTAACTCAAATGTACGCCTCTATTATTGCTACTGGTGTAATGGGCTACGCGCTCAATCAAATGTTTTTGCTAATTGAGAATAAGTTTATTCACTGGAAGGGTAAATAATTAGTTATGCACGATCTAGAAAGCAACAAGCGCGGGATTTTTCGTCGTAAAATTATAAGAAATTGGAGCCGACGCAGGTTTGTTAAATACAGTTCTATTACAGTCGGTACTGGTCTTCTAGCTGCCTGTACGAATCAATCGACTTCTACAACTTCGTCTTCTACTTCAACTTCTAGTCCAAGCGCGAGTAAGAAAGAAAAAGTCATTGCTTCTTGGTTGCCGATTATGCAAACTACAGCTTATTACGTTGCTTTGGAGGAGGGATTGTTTGAGAAAGCAGGCATAGAAATTGAATCAGCCAAGTTTGAAAATCCCAATCAAATTATCGATTCGCTCGTCTCTGGAAGAGCGGACTTCGGACCTCCTGGTGCGGCGGCAGGAATTACAGTTTTGGCAGAGGCAAAAGCACCAGGCACTTTTAAAGTCTTCGGTCTGCAAGGGGGTGGAATTAAGAGTAACTTCATCAATGATGGATTGATCGTCAAGCCTGACTCTCCAATTCAGTCATTTAAAGACTTGAAGGGTAAGAAGATCGGTACTCTACCTGGAATTCAATGGCGGACTATTACTCAGTACATTCTGCGGCGAAACGGTTTAGATCCCGATCGAGACTTGACGGTGGAGCAGATGGCAGTGGGATTACACGTAACTTCAGTAGTGTCTGGAGCCGTAGATGCTACTCTCTCCTTAGAACCCGTTGGCTCGATCGCATTATCGACCGGACAGGCAAAACGGGCAATGACCAATCCAGTAGCAATGTTTATTTCCGATCCGTTCTACTCTGGTGCTGCTGTCCTTACGGCTAAATTTCTTAAAGAGCGTCCGGCAGTCGCTAAAAAAGTGATACAAGTCATAGACGAAGCGACAAAGATGGCAAACCAGAATTTTGATAAGTATCGTCCTATCCTGGCTAAGTATACAGCCATTAAACCCGACCAAGTTAATTATGTTACCCAACCTCGATTACGCAGTTTCAGCGACTTAGATCGGGCAGACATCAACTCTTATCAAGCGTTAATTGATGTCTTTCAAAAAGAGGGGATACTTGGTCGATCGATGAAGGCACAGAATCTAATTTTAGAGAAAGCGCAGCTAGCTTAGTTTTTCTGGAGTCTTAAAACACATTTATGGTCAAAGCAAGTTTTCGAGCCGCCGTCGTTCAAACTTTAGCTGTATTGGGAGACATCGAGCATAACATAAACTTGGTGCGTCATTATACCCAAGAGGCAGTGCGACAGGGAGCAAAACTGGTCGTCTTTCCAGAGTGCATGAATACTGGCTATCTATTCGATTCGGCGCTGCACTGTGCGAATTTGGCAGAAACGCTCTCTGGAATATATGTAAGCGCGATCGCAGACCTTTGTCGTCGGTATGAAATATATATTGCTAGCGGTATTACTGAAAAAGATATCAGTAACGGCAAGATTTACAATAGCGGTGTTTTGCTAGATCCTCAAGGCAAAGTTATTCTCCACTACCAGAAGCAATTCTTAGCAACGCACGACCAGAACTGGTTTGAGGTTGGTAACAAAGGTTGTCCAGTGGTTGATACAGAGTTGGGTCGAGTTGGTTTGCTAATTTGCTTTGACGGGCGTATTCCTGAAATTGCTCGTTGTCTGGCTTTACAAAAAGCTGAAATTCTCGTTGACATGGCAAACTTTTTTGTCATGGATCGAGCCGAAATGTGGGTACCTGCCCGTGCTTACGAGAATGGAGTATGGATAGTTGCAGCGACTAAAGCAGGGGTGGAGCGCAGTATTTACTACCCAGGTGGAAGTTCGATTGTTGCCCCTACTGGTCATGTCATGGCTCAAATTCCTTACGATACTCATGGTGTAGCCACTGCTGAAATCCGACTTGATGCTTGTCAGCTTCATCGCAAATTATTAGACCGTCGCCCTGATACCTATCAAATTCTCCGAAAACCTTTTGCGAAAACTCCACTAGCTCCACTACTCCAACAGCCTTTAGTACCGGAACAGGCGATCGCTAAAGTAGCTGCGGTTCAATCTCATGCAATTCCAGAACCAGCTAGTCTTGAGGCAGCATTTGAGATGATCGGTCATGCAGCCAAGCTTGGAGCAAAACTGATCGCATTACCTCAACACTTTAACGTTCCAACCTGGTTACCTAATGCTGAAGAAGCCAAAGCTGCATCTCTTCAAGCTTTTAAGCATTTACAGCAAGCAGCTAAAATTACCAAAAGTTATGGTTGTGCTCTGATTCTTCCCTTAATCGAGCAAGTTGCAGATGCCTTGATACCTACTGCTGTTTTAGTTGGGGTTGAAGGTGAAGTTATCGGTCGCTATCATCAAGTGCATTTAGAGCCTAAAATTAGAGCCTGGGCGAAACCTGGAAATTCATTTCCAGTTTTTGAAACGCCTTTTGGTCGCATAGGCATAATACTAGGATACGACGGTTACTTCCCAGAATCGACTAGAGCTTTAGCTTTAAATGGGGCTGATACGATCGCTTGGTGTTGTGCTTGGCAGCATCCATTCGAGCGAGAGTTGTTGGCTGTTCCCAAGGCAGTAGATAATCGCGTCTACTTAATTTGTGCAAATAGAACGGACTGTCCCTATCCTGGTGGTTCTTTCGTTATATCGCCTGAAGGGTTCGATCGCTGGGACGTGAAACTTGCAGCTCCACCCGTAAAGCGTCATGGTGCAGTCATGCCAATGCATGTGAATCTAGCACTATCGCGGCAAAAACAAATGATTCCTAAAGTTGACATGCTACGCAATCGACTGGTTGATACCTTTGAGCCTCTGGTTTCATCATCGTTCTGACAAGATTTTGCCACGGCTGAAAAAATGTTCATCGCTCAGAGAGATATTCAATGAAATATTGAACTGATTAGAGAAGAATTGAGAATAAATCAGAAAAAACATATAGATATTTATTGCGAACCTACTTGAGATTCATCAATCAGATACATACAGACAAAGTGTTGTCTTAAATTATATTTTCAGTATTAATAAAATATTTTTATCAACTCAGTTATCTTTTCTATAAGCAGAATACAGATATCAACTATCTTTGTATCTTTACCTACAGATACAGCTACTATTCGCTTAATTAAATAGATAAACAGAGAGATCCAAAAATAAAGTAAATTCTGTTATGAGACGAGAGCATTTTACGAGAAAAGGTTTTGTATCCACTCTGTTAGTGATACCTTTGGTGTTTGCCAATGCTTGTTCTAAGGGAACGTCCGCGAGTAACCCAGATAATTCAACTAATAAGAAAGTCGTTCGGATTTCAATTGGAACGCAAGATCAAGTCATCAACACCGCAACAGGCGGTTCAATAATTCGGGAAGAAAAACTATTAGAAAAATATCTGCCTAAAACTGGTAAATACCAAAATGTAGATTACAAAATTGAGTGGTCGAGCTACACTTCTGGACCACCTATTACCAACAAAATGCTGGCAAACCAAATTGATATTGGCTTAATGGGAGATTTTCCAGCCACAATTAACATGACGACTTTCCAGCAGAAGGGAGGAGATGTAAGGACGAAATACATTGCGACGCTGGGCTACAGCCCCACGGGAGCTGGAAATGCAATTGTAGTTCCCAAAGACAGTACGGTTAAAACCCTAACAGATTTAAAGGGTAAACAAGTTTCTGTGCCATTTGGTTCGGCAGCTCATGGGATGTTACTGAAAGCACTCAAGGGCGCACAGATCGATCCAGAAAAAGATCTCAAGCTAGTCAGCCAATCTCCTGAAGTTGGAGGTAGCAATCTGCAAACGAAGCAAATTGACGCTCATGCAAATTTCGTCCCCTTTGGTGAATTGTTTTCTTTTCGCGGCTTTGCCAAGAAAATTTTTGATGGTGCCCAAACAAACGTTCCTACCTTACATGGAGTGCTAGTGCGTTCGGACTTTGCCAAAGCCCATCCCGAAGTCGTCGTTGCATATCTCAAGGCACTGCTAGACGCAAATAAAATGTTTCGCGCACAACCAGAAGCGATCGCTGCCAAAGTTGAAAAATGGACTGGGGTGGAGCGAGAAGTCGTTTATATGTTCATCGGTCCTTCTGGCTTACAAAAGCTCGATCCAACCATTCGTCAAGTTCACTTGGAAGCGTTGAAAAATAGCGTCGTGACGCTGAAGCAGTTAGGTAAGTTAGATGCCAGTATAACTCCTGAGTCAGTGGTGAAGCAGGCAGACGAAAACTATCTCAAGCAGGCAATGCAAGAGATGGGACTGAAATACAATGATGTTGTTGCCACTGCCGATTCTTTTACGATCGCGGGGAAAGATGCCCAAACTGGAGAGAAGATTGCTAATGCGAAAATGGCGGCTCAAGTTTGGCTGGAAGGTGAGAACAAAGTGATGAATTTTGCCTCGATCCAAAATATAATGGCAGCACTGCAAAAGCTTAAAGCTGATGGCAAGACAACAAGTGCAATTTTCGTCCACGATCGCCACAAAGGATGGAAGTTGTTTGCCGAAAATTCCTTTTTCGTGCGTCAAGGCAATGAAGTGTCTGCATTTTTAACCCAAAAAGATGCTCAAGCCTTTGCAAAACAAGCAAACGCTCAAGTTGCGACATTCCAAGGATTGCAGCAGTCGTATGCCCAGACAGCGAAACCAGTGGTAGCGGCTAGTAACCGCTAATATTTTTGGAGTCAAGCGATACAGTTTGCCGGATCTGTGCTGTGAAACATTTGACTTGGGATAAATTACCGCTCGGTGTTTGGTAATTGGTAATTAGCGATCGGTCGTTAGTCGCTGTCGCTCGTCTATCAATTGCGACTGCTGGCGCGGCTTGAACTTTGCAATTTGGGAGGTTGTTTTGATGTCTAACTCGTCTTCAAGGCGTTCTAACAAAGTTAGACCAATAGAGCGTTTGAGTGCGGCGATAGCTCGCTTGTTTAATTCATCTGGGTCTGCTAGCGAACGCACCTCAATGACTCCGTTATGGCATAATTCCAAAACGTTCAGACGTTTGCTGTCACTTTTGCTATTTTTTGGAATTTGGCAGCTTTTATGCACGATCAAGTTTAACTTCTTTATTAACTTTGCTTTTTTGCCATCTCCAATAGAAGTTTTGGGAGCCACAATTCAATTTTTTTCTGGCGACCCAATGACGCATATTAAAGCGAGCGTATTTCGAGTATTTGCAGGTTATACCACAGCCACAATTTTCGGAATTAGCTTAGGCATTGCGATCGGTTGGTTTCAGAAGATTGAGGACTTAGCTTTCTTACCACTGGAGTTACTCAGACCGATTCCTGCTGTAGCCTGGATACCTTTGGCAATTTTGATGTTTCCCGATTCGGAATCGGGGATGATCTACATCACGTTTATTGGTGCATTTTTTCCAATCTTGATTAGCACGATCAAAGGAGTTGAAAGTACGGATATCGTATTGTTGCGAGTTGGGCAATGCTTGGGTGCAAAGCAATGGCATACGTTTAAAGATATTGTCGTGCCAGGAGCAATGCCGAGTATTGCGAGTGGTTTAGTTATTGGCATGGGTAATTCTTGGTTTTGTCTCGTCACTGCCGAGATTCTTGCCGGACGCTACGGAGTCGGCTATCTGACTTGGGAATCATACGTCACCTCTAACTATCCGCCGATCGTCATGGGGATGTTGCTAATCGGCTTGATGGGAGCGTTGAGTTCTTACGCAGTCGATCGCCTCACCCAATTACTGATGCCTTGGCGAGTGATGAAGAAGAAAAGCTCGTAGGTAAAAATTGTTGAGATTTGGCTTGTACGAGGGTTGAAAATGGCATTTAAGCTGGCGGAAAGAGTTGCTCAAGCAGCAGTCAAAGGGTTTGTAGAGCTGGAGAACTTATCAGTTACCTTTAAGCGCAAGGGACAAAACATTTCGGTATTGGACTCGATTAACTTCAAGATTAGCCCAGGGGAATTTATTTGTTTGTTAGGTCCCTCTGGCTGTGGTAAATCGACTATTCTTAATGTCGTAGCAGGTTTTATCAAACCATCGAGTGGCTACGTCTTTGTGGACAAGCGACAGGTAAATAGTCCTGGAGCCGATCGCGGTTTTGTGTTTCAGCAATACTCGTTATTACCGTGGAAAACTACGTTTCAAAATGTCGAGTTTGGCTTGAAGATTCGAGGCGTTTCCAAGGCTGAACGACAAGAATTAGTTAATTACTATCTCAATCGAGTTGGTCTTTACAAGCATCGCCATTCCTACCCGCATCAGCTATCAGGAGGGATGCAACAACGAGCTAGTATCGTAAGAGCGTTAGTCAACTCGCCCTCGGTACTGCTGATGGACGAACCTTTCGCCGCGCTGGATGCTCAAACTCGTCACATGATGCAAGAGTTACTTTTGAGCATTTGGAGCGAGCTAAAATCTACCGTCATGTTTGTGACTCACGATATTGAGGAAGCCCTATTTTTAAGCGATCGCATCTTTGTCATGGGTGTAAATCCAGGCAGAATCAAAGAAGCTGTCGAAGTCGAGCTAGATCGACCTCGCCACGCCGATTGTATGCTAACACCAGAATTCGCGCAGCTCAATCGTCACGTATTTGAACTAATTCGAGAGGAAACCCTCAGAAGCATGGAATTAGAATGATGCAGTTTGGACTAAGTATTCAGTTGCAACAAAAACTCTGCTTGAATCCAGTTATTCAAGTCAATTTTGAGTAAATCGGCATTGGCAGGAATCTGAGTCAGGCGCTCGATATGTAAGTTTAACCAATCAGGGCGAATATTCATCTCTGACAAAAAACGTCCAGGCTGGTGTTGTTGCGAACTATTGAGAATTTGAGCGACAATTTCTGTTTCTAACTGAGTCCACCGACTGACTAGATCGGCAGCAGCAGATGTCGTATCGTACCAGTATTGAGCCGCAGCAACTGCTTTTAAGTAAGCAATGACAACTTCTGGATACTGCTGGGCGATTTCGCTACTAGCTACAACTCCATAAAATGCAGGTAAATTCTCCCAATTGCCGCGAGATAAGTAACGAAATTTACCTTTACGGCAAGCGATTTCGTGGAAAGGAGTAAAATGGGCATAACCATCTGCTAGGTGTGCGGGAAAACTAAACTGTTGAGTGAGGTCAGCATGTTCTAGCGATGTCAATTTGACTTCGTTGAGTAGGTTAGCAGAATTAAGCGATCGCATCACCATGCCGTGAGCGGCAGAACCAAAAGGAACCGCGATCGCACCTCCGCGTAAGTCTTCAAGACTCTGAATTGGAGATTGGTTTGGAACGATCGCAGCACTGCAAGAGCCGTCGGGATCGATCGAGATAAAGCTCACCAAACGAGTTTTTCTAGCGTTGGCACTATTTCCTGATGCAGCACTCAGCAGTAAGGGGTAATCGCCCAGAATGCCGATATCGAGCTTGCCAGAGTGTAGCCCTTCTACGATTGGCGCTCCAGTAGGGAAGTCACACCAATTAATTTGATAGCGGGTGGCGCTATAACGTCCATCTCTGGGTAAAAAGTGTTCTAACAAATTCAAGCGTTGCACCAGCAATCCGGCTGTAATTGCGGGAATCGTACCGTTTTGAATCCCAATTGAGAGATTTAAAGTTTCAGGACGTGGAGAATTAGCAGTACGAAGGTTAAAACTTGGCGATCGCAGTCTTATAGGAGATGGCGATTTTTGTTGCGACAAATTTTGAATTAAAGCAATGAATTTTTGACTTGGGTTTAAACTGCGCGATCGAGGATTCGAGCGATCGTAACTGGCTTCATAAGACAAACTCAACCGCTTGAGGGACAGTAAGTAGACATTTCCCGACAAGGCAAATTCTTGCAGGGAAATCGGTACTAACATTCCCGCCTTGCATTCAGATTTAAAATCGAAATTAGCAGCGAATCCTAAATAATTTCCTTGTAAAATATAGGTTCGCATCAAGCCGATTGTATCGACAATTTCTAATAGAGGAAAGTCAGCTAAAGATAGCCCGATTTCTGCTAACCGAGACTCGAACATCAATCGGCTAGGAGAGTCAGCAGCGAGGATTGCCCAAGGATATTTTTTCAACTCCTGTAGGCTCAACCAGCCCTGTTTACTCAATGGGTGGTTTGCAGCAATAAATAAAGAGTAGTCGATCGCATCAACTACCGTGGCAAATATTTCGGAAAAATCTGCAAAACTCAGTTCGGAAATTCCCAAATCGACTTGTTCGCCAGTCACTGCTCGATAGAGAAGTTCGGCTGAATCAAATACAAGACACTGAGTTTGGATACCAGGATGTTGTTGACGATATTCAAAGATGAATTGAGGCAACCAACCATTGGCGATCGCGGCTGTACAGCCAATTTTTAAGTTGCCGAATTTACCTTTTTTGATTTCTTCAACTCTTTGCAGGAGTTGATTTTCTATCTGGATCAGTTTCGGAGCTTCTGCCAATAAAAATTCACCAACTTCTGTCAACTGAACTTTTCTTCCTAGCCGATAGAAAAGTGGCGTTCCTAATTCAGATTCTAAAGATTTGATCTTGGCACTCACGGCAGGCTGAGTCAGATTTAACGTATCTGCTGCTTCAGTAAAACTCAAGTGACGAGCGACTTCGAGAAAAACTCTAACTTGATAAACTTCCATAGTGCCAAATTATTAATACAATTTCGTCGGCTATTGCCGATTTTTATTATCGAATTGTTTTATTAGTCTATAAAAGAGTTGGATAAAAAAACAGTTATATTTGTTGCACAATGAATTTAGAGCAAAACAGGCAGCGTCGCCACAGCAATATTTATCGGCGATCGCATTGCGTCTGCGGTAATAGGGAAGCCAAACAAGATTTACGCAGATTTCCCTGGTTACCTCAACCGATTGCTTGAAAAATCGAGAGTTTTCGCAAATGCAAATAGAGAGGAGTTCTGGGTGAATACTCAATGGATGAAGACTGATGTTCTCGTTGTTGGTGGTGGCACGGCTGGAACGATGGCTGCCATCAAAGCCAAGCAAGCAAATCCAGAAGCAGATGTGCTGATTTTGGAGAAAGCAAATATTCGTCGGAGTGGCGCGATCGCGATGGGGATGGATGGAGTCAACACTGCCGTAATTCCTGGCAATTCCACTCCCGAACAATACGTCCGCGAAATCACGATCTCCAACGACGGCATCCTCAACCAGCAAGCAGTCTATCAAACAGGCAAACTTGGGTTTGAAGTCATTCAAGAACTAGAGAGCTGGGGAGTCAAATTTCAGAAAGACGCTCAAGGTAACTACGACTTAAAACAGGTACATCGGGTCGGCAAGTACGTGCTACCAATGCCGGAAGGCAAAGACTTGAAGACAATTCTAACTCGTCAAGTCAAACGCCATAAAGCTAAAGTCACAAATCGCGTCATGGCAACTCGCGTGTTAGTGCGAAACGGTCGCGCCATTGGAGCTGTTGGCTTTGATGTTCGCAATGGCGATTTTGTGGTTATCCAGGCAAAAGCTGTCATTCTTTGTACGGGAGCCTGCGGACGCTTGGGTTTGCCTGCCTCCGGCTATCTTTACGGTACGTATGAAAACCCCACCAACGCCGGAGATGGTTATGCAATGGCATACCACGCTGGAGCAGAACTAACCAATATTGAGTGCTTCCAGATCAACCCCTTAATCAAAGACTACAACGGTCCTGCTTGTGCTTATGTTGCCAGTCCCTTCGGCGCGTACACCGCCAATGCGGAAGGACACCGTTTCATTAGTTGCGACTACTGGAGCGGTCAAATGATGCTGGAGGTGTGGAAGGAATTAAATTCCGGTAAGGGTCCAGTCCAGCTCAAAATGACTCACCTGGATGAGAATACAATTGCTGAAATCGAGTCAATTCTGTGGGCAAACGAGCGCCCCAGTAGAGGACGCTTCCATGCAAATCGGGGTGAAAACTATCGCACGCATGGCGTGGAGATGAATATTTCCGAGATTGGGCTGTGTAGCGGTCATAGTGCTTCTGGAGTCTGGGTGAATGAAAAAGCAGAAACAACCGTACCAGGTCTATATGCAGCCGGAGACATGGCAAGCGTGCCGCACAATTACATGATTGGAGCGTTCGTGTTTGGGCGATTAGCAGGTGAGAACGCGATTGCCTACAGCCAAGACTTATCACACGTTGAACCCGATCCCGAATTTTTGGCAGCAGAAAAAGCTCGGATTTACGCCCCTCTGGATCGCTCAAATGGCATTCCCCACACGCAAGTGGAATACAAGTTACGCCGTTTGGTGAATGACTATCTCCAACCACCGAAATCCAGCCACAAGATGGAGGTTGGCTTGAGATACTTCAGGCGCTATCAGGAAACGCTAGACCTGATGGGCGCTCGCGATCCCCACGAATTAATGCGCTGTATGGAAGTCCACTTTATTCGAGATTGTGCGGAAATGGCAGCCCGCACCTCGCTGTATCGCCGCGAAAGTCGTTGGGGGCTGTATCACTATCGCTTGGACTATCCAGAGAAAAACAACGATGAATGGTTCTGTCATGTCAATTTAAAGCGCGATGAGTCCGGTGAAATGGTGTTGTTTAAGCGTCCGGTCGAGCCGTACATCGTGGATGTGGATGTCGTCACAGAAGTTTATGACGTAGCAGTTCGCTGATTTTGAATTTTAGATTTTGGATTCAGGAGAGTTATTAACATTATGGCTTTAGCAACACAACGAGTTGACGTGCCAGTGATCGTGGACGAATCAAAATGTCTGGAAAAATGTACGGCTTGTATTGAGGTGTGTCCGTTGGACGTGTTGGCAAAGAATCCTGAAACTGGCAAAGCCTACATGAAGTACGACGAGTGCTGGTTCTGCTTACCCTGCGAAAAAGAATGTCCGACAAACGCGATTACAGTCCAAATTCCATTCTTGTTGCGCTAGAGAAGTAAAAATGACTGCTGAATTTGATTCTGAGTTGAACCAATGGATAGAAATGTTGCGATCGCCCGACTTAAGCGATCGCCTAGTTGCCGTCAAAACCTTGCAACACTTGGGAGATGAGGCAGCATTGGAGCCATTGATAATGGCTCTCGCAGACAAGAGCCAAGCAGTACAAAAGCTGGCAGTTACGGCTCTTTGGGAGCTAGCCAACCCTGCTGCGGTTCCGGCTTTAGTAAAATGCCTTGCCTCCTCTGATGCGGAGATTCGCGACGAAGCCCGCTCTGCCTTGGGCGAATTAGTTTCTACCGAGCATTTGTTGTTGCTACTCGATGCCCTGCATCAAGACGATCCAAACGTACAGTTGAATATCCTGTTTTTGCTGCGGAAGATCCACGATATTCAATGTTTGTCTTACGTTCTGCCCTTTTTTAAATCCGCAAATGCTCAGTTGCGCGAAGCTGCTGTCACGACGCTGAGATATCTCAATCAAGTCGCCAGCTGTCACGCCGCGATCGCGCTGATGTCAGATCCAGACGCAACAGTACGGCGGGCGACAGCATTAACTTTAGGACATTTAGCAGATCCAGAAGTCATTCCCACACTTTGTCAAGCACTGACAGCCGATGCAGATTGGCAAGTCAGGCGCAATGCAGCTAAATCGCTCTTCATTCATGCCGATTCCACAGCCGTAGCCGTTTTGGAAACTGCCTTGAGAGACGAACACTGGCAGGTGCGAAAGTTTGCACTGCAAGCCTTGCAGAAAACGCCAGATAACTGTACCTTACCCGCCTTAGTCAAAGCATTAACAGATGAATATTCCGACGTGCGAAAAGAAGCGGCGATCGCCCTTGGCGTTTTACAAAATCCTGCTGCCCTCAATGCTCTGCAACAAGCATTAGACGATCCAGATAAAGACGTATGCATTTACACCCAAAGAGCAATCCAGCAGATTCAATCGATGCAGGAAACTTCTCATGCATAGCGATCGGTTACCCTGGCACGCCAGCCCAACGACTCTAACTCATGCACCTATCCCTGCCGATCCAGTGGCAGAAGCACGCCATCGAGATGTGGCGCAACTACTGAAGCAGGTTATCGAACCTACGCTGAAGAATGATATCGTTAGCTTGGGAATGGTGCGAAACTTACGAGTTGTAGACAACTATATCTACCTGCGCCTGTACGTCGGCAGCCACCAGCTTCACCTGCAAGAACAAATCCAATCGCTGCTGTCGTCGTTGCCTTGGTGCAAAAAGACTTATATCCAAATCTGCACAATTCCTGGTGTAAGAACGACCCTGGCAATTTCTAGCGGTAAAGGTGGAGTGGGAAAATCCACCACTGCGGTCAATCTAGCTGCGGCGCTCAGTGTTGGAGGGGCAAAAGTGGGGCTGCTGGATGCCGATATCTACGGTCCCAACGTGCCTCAAATGCTGGGATTGAGACAGGCGGACGTGCAAGCAATTGATACCTCGAATGGTCAGAGGTTTTTGCCGCTAACAGCGCACGGTATAAAAGTGATGTCTGTTGGTTTACTGGCAGAACCCGATCGCCCTTTAGCTTGGCGCGGTCCCGTATTGCACAAGATTCTGACTCAATTTATTCATCAAGTTGAGTGGGGCGAGTTAGATTACCTGCTGATCGATCTACCGCCTGGAACTGGAGATGCTCAAATTACAATCGTGCAAGAAAGCCCGATCTGCGGCGTAATTTTAGTCACCACACCTCAGCAGGTTGCCGTTGCCGATGTTCGTCGTAATCTGCATATGTTCCGCAAAGTTGGTATTCCAGTACTGGGAATTGTCGAAAACATGAGTTACCTGCGCGATCGCTTTGGGGAAGCGATTCCTATCTTTGGCAGTGGCGGCGGCAAGCAGTTAGCAGCAGAACTTCATACTCCCTTACTAGGACAAGTACCAATCGACCCGCAAATTTGTACGGGTGGGGATGCAGGAAAACCGCTAACGTTGGCAGATTCAATCTCTTTAACTAGTAGAACATTCCAGCAGATCGCCGCAGCCTTGAATGCAACGTTTTGCCCCGTTCTCGTGCCACTATCTTCCCATCTATGAGGTTCTATGCGGCGAAAAGCTGAGACAACCCTGCCGAAGTGGAGTTTAGTCGTTGAAATTGCCAGAAAGAGACTAGAGCGGCAAATAGTTCGCATCGCTCCAGGTTTGCTGCTCGCCCTGTGCATAGCAAGCGTTGCCTTCCTGCTGCATTTGCTTCCTGGTTTGAATATATTAAGTCCTCTGATTCTGGCAATTCTGCTAGGAATTCTGTTGCAAAATAGCGTGGGAGTTCCGATTCGATGTCACCCTGGAATTAAATTTGCGCTCAAGCGACTGCTACGATTGGCGATCGCCTTGTTAGGACTGCAAGTTAGCCTGTCCCAGCTACATCAGGTTGGCATTATCGGATTTTTAGGGATCGCGATCGTACTAGTAGCGACCTTCGGGTTTACTTGTTGGCTGGGACGCTACCTCAAGGTGGGGAAGGCATTAACATATTTAATTGCAGTTGGAACGTCGATCTGTGGAGCATCAGCGATCGTTGCTATGGCAGCCACAATCGATAATTCGGATGAAGATACTACTTATGCTGTGGGAATTATTACTTTGTACGGTACGCTTTCCATGCTGCTCTATCCATTGGTTCTACCTTTTCTCAGCTTGACTCCAGAGGCTTTTGGGATTTGGTGCGGATCGTCCATTCATGAAGTAGCGCAAGCGATCGCAGCTGCCTTTCAATTTAATTCCGTGAGTGGAGAGCTTGCCAGCATTGCCAAGCTATCGCGAGTTCTCTGGCTGGCTCCAATTATACCGATCGCCAGTACCTTGTACGCACGCAGCCAAACTGCAAGCAACGCAAATCATCCAGTCTGCTCTGTAGTTCCCTGGTTTGCGGTTGGCTTTGTTGCACTCATTCTCCTCAATAGCTGGGGTCTTTTTTCTACAAGTTTGAAAACAAATGTCGGACAAGCTAATTTGTTACTTCTATCTACGGCAATGGCAGCAATGGGATTAGAAACCCGCTGGCGAAATATGCAAAAAATCGGACTAAAACCTCTCTATCTTGGCGCTTTATCTTGGCTGTTCATTACAGTTCTTAGTCTGGGTTTTGCTACCGCACTTTACTGATGCAATTGCGAGAGCGTTGAAGAGTATGGCATGGCTACAACAGAAATAACTCAATTATTGCTTGCTGGTATTTTGTTTGTTTCAACTTTTATTCGCTCTGCTATTGGTTTTGGAGATGCTTTAGTTGCTATGCCACTACTAGTTTTTGTTACTGAAATACAAACAGCGACGCCACTTGTTGCACTAGTAGGTTTAACGAGTAGCTTTATAATTTTATCAAACCAATGGCGCTTATTTAATCTACATGGAATCTGGCGGTTATTTATTGCCACATTCATTGGAATTCCATTCGGGCTGATTCTAATTCGATTTGCTCCAGAACAGTTAGTAAAATCAATTTTAGGAATCTTATTAATTATCTATGGTTCTTACGGCTTGTTTGAGTTAGCATTGCCTCAACTTCGAGATGAGCGGTTAGCTGGAATTTTTGGTTTTATTGCCGGAGTTCTTGGTGGTGGTTATAACACCAACGGGCCACCGATTGTTATTTACGGAACGCTCCAAAGATGGTCAACAGACTACTATCGTATTAACCTACAGGGCTACTTCTTCTTGACCAACTGTTTAATCGTTACCAGCCATGCATTATCAGGCTTATGGACTTTAGAAGTTGTACGAGCCTATCTTTATTCACTGCCTGCTATTGCAGCAGGAATCTTTTTAGGAAATCTAATTGGTAAGCGTATACCTACCAAAGTATTTGAAAAACTAATTTATGGTTTGCTGCTTGCACTTGGCATATTATTCATAGTCGAATAACTAACTGAAGCACTCGGCTCAAATACTTTACTCTAGCCGATCTTACTTTCTTTTGATTGACTCAGTAAACGAATTCTAAAATTAAAAAACTACCAGAGAGTGCTAGTAACTCATTTTAAAAAAAGGCAGTATAAAAATAATAAAATATGTTGGCATTATATTTTTTAAAACAAAAAAGATTTTGTAGCTTACATAACAGTAAAACATGATATTGAAAGCTTTAATTAATATTATCTTCTGTTTGTAAAAGTGATTGGTTAATATAAAATCCAAGAAAAATTGAATTTTGTCAGCACGGTTCGCAATTCAATAATGCAGTATCATTTTTTTATGCTTAGCGATTTAAGCTACTTACTGTATTCTAATTTTTTAAACAAGTAAACAAACAGTTTTAGTAAAACCTATTTTGAGTATTGCACATTATTCAATGAGGGTAGTAAAGAGTATGGACTTAACTAATCTGTCTAGACGCAGACTTTTAAAACATTTTAGCCTGAGTGTAGGAGTATTGTTATTAACAGTAGGATGTAATGAAGCAGCAAAAGATGCGAGACAAGTACAAAGCAATAGTGAATCAGAAGGTCAAAACTCTACCGAGACTGCCTCTGCTGCACCAACTTCACAGAGAAAAATAAAAGTTGGCTATCAGACAGGTGATATTAATAATGTCACGATGGTTGCATTCAACGAGGGCTATTTTAAAGATGCTGGGCTGGAGGTTGAGCTACTGCCATTTTCATCTGGAGCAGATATGATACCAGCACTTGGCGGCGGGCAGGTTGATGTAACTTGGTTCTTTCCTTTTCCTGCCCTGTCTGCTTTTGCTAGGGGAATTGCGATCGAAGTTTTTCTCATCGATCATGCACCACGTACAGCAGAGCGATTATTAGCAAGGAATGTAGACAATACTGCGGCACTAAAGGGTAAGAAAATTGGAGTGACGTTTGGCAGTACAGGGCACTATTTCACACTCCAGGCGCTCAAAAAAGTAGGTTTAACCGAACAGGATATTACACTAGTAAATTTAAAGCCCGCCGGAATGGTTCCTGCTTACTCTGCTAATCAAATTGATGCTGTGTGGACTTGGGAGCCAGCCGTAGGAGAGCTTCTCAATCTGGGTGCTACTACCCTTGAAACTGTTGAAAGCGTGGATGGCTATACTGCTGCAATTTGGGCTATTCGCAAAGCTTATGCCGAACAAAATCCTGACACGATCCAAGCATTCATCAAAGCATGGGATTTAGCCCAGCAAAATTATCTCAAAAATCCTCAGAATGAGCAGAGATGGGAAGCGAAGCGACTCAATTTATCAAAAACAGAGTTTTCAGAAATGGTCAAGCGGCAGGGAACACAGGTTATTCCTGTGAAAGAGCAAATCTCAACTGATTGGTTAGGTACGCCAGGAGAAGCGAAAGCCACAAAATTCTATTCAGCATTTGAGCGGTACGGCAAATTTTTAGAGAGTTTAGGGCGAATTCAAAAAGCACCTTCTGATTACTCTTCCTTGATTAATTCTAGCTACGTTCAAGAATACATAGACTCAACTTTGAAAGTATAAGCTAGCAAATGACTTACATGAATCAATTTCCTTCTCAGCTCGACACCACAAAAGTAAAAGATCGGCGAACGGATGAAATCATTTGTTTGGAAAAGGTTTCATTCGGTTATGACAAACGACATTTAATTGTTAAAGATATTAACCTCAATATTGCAAGAGGAGAGTTTGTCTCAATTATTGGTCCTTCTGGTTGCGGTAAGTCAACAATTCTTAATTTAATTGCTGGGTTTAGAAAACCTATCTCAGGTAGTGTTAAGTATAACGGACAAGTTGTTGCAGGACCCTCAGTTTCACGAGGTGTAGTTTTTCAGAGCAATGCCCTATTCGATTGGATGACTGTAGAGCAAAATATTGCTTTCGGCTTCAAATTTAAAACGGTATCTCGTTCCGAAGTTAAGTTTAGAGTTCAAAACATCGTCAAAATGGTTGGGCTAGAGGGATTCGAGCATAAATATCCATACGATCTCTCTGGCGGTATGAGACAACGTGTGGCGGTAGCCCGTTCTCTAGTAATGCAACCTGAAATTTTATTAATGGACGAACCTTTTGCTGCAGTGGATATCCAAACCCGTGAAGGGTTGCAAGAAGAGCTTTTGAGATTGCACGAGCAAACCCAAGGAGCTGTACTTCTAGTGACTCATAGTATTGATGAAGCGGTGTTTCTTAGCGATCGCATCATTGTGCTTAAAAAACATCTATGTAGTATCTTCTATGAGTTCAAGATACAACTAGAACAACCTCGTTATTCTCACAGAAATAGAATTTCAGAAGAATTTAACTTATATCGGAAACAAGTTTATACAGCAATGAAGGATTTGCAATAATGGCTTTCAAATCCCTAATCAAGCATCTAATTTACTTGGATAGATATAGCTCTATGTCCAAAAAAACTATAGATAGAGGTGTTTTTCAAGAGCGATTAGTACTAGGAATGTTTTCTCTACTTACACCTTTAGTCTTACTAATGGCTTGGCAGCTTGCTGTCTCTTTCAAGTCGATCGATACGCTTTTCTTGCCTAGCTTAACTGATATCTGTAGTGAATTTGTCAATATTGCAAAAAATGGTTACGGTGGGCGATCGCTAATCGATCACTTAGCTGCTAGCTTAAGCAGAATTGGGATTGCATTTATTGTAGGTTCCATCTTAGGCATAGCGTTGGGTTTGTTAATGGGCTACTACAAGTACGTCAATGCAGCCTTTTCACTAATCACTGAGATTTTGAGACCTCTGCCTCCACTGGCGTTTATTCCCCTATTTATCCTGTGGTTTGGAATTGGTGAAGTCTCAAAAGTAATGATTATTTTGTACTCAGGCTTATTAATTGTGATGCTCAACACTATCTCTGGAGTTCGAGCCTGTCCCGAGCAAAAGATTCTTGCTGGCTATTCTCTTGGAGCTAGCGATCGAGCTATTTTCTTAAACATCATCTTGCCTTCAGCACTACCTCAGATTATGACGGGAGTCCGAATTGCTTTATCAGTTGACTTTGGTATCCTTGTTGCTTCTGAACTACTCGGTGGAGACAACGGATTAGGCTTTATTATCCAGGATGCAGGTACTTTTTTTAATACAAAGGCTCTATTTGTCGGGATATTTTTGATTGGATTTTTAGGAGTAATCTTTGACCGATTGTTGGGCATGATTTCAACAAAATTAGTACATTGGGAGGGAAAGTAATTGAAGCTAATTACCGAGATACCAGGACTCTCTAAACTGGAACAAGACATATTGCAAACAATTACTGAAGAGAGATGCGTCCAGCTAATTGAGGAATTAGTACCGATTGGACAGCCCGTTTGCGGCAATTCTATAGATCCGGAAGTTCCTAGTGGTTATGAAGAAGATATTGCTAAACACGTGGCTGAGAAACTACGCCTTTTTGGTCTTAAGGTTGAGTTGATTGCGGCGGTTGAGGGAAGACCTAATGTGGTCGCTTCTTGGGACGACGGCGTTGATGGTCCAACCTTAATTCTTAACGATCACCTTGACACCTATCCTGCTTGTGACCCAATGGAGTGGCACAAAACGGGACATAATCCTTATCGTCCGACTCGGTACGGTCAATACTTGTATGCAAGAGGTACCTCTGATACTAGAGGTAATTTGGCTTGTCAGCTAATTGCCATTGAATCCTTGCGTCAAGCAAAGGTAGCGATCACCGGAAAACTCATTTGTGCTTACTGTGTCGATGAGGAGCGTCATGGGGGATTAGGTGCTAAGTATTTACTGGAACAGAAGGGACTTACAGGAGATTATGAGATTACGGCTGAACCGTCTGCTTGGACAGATGAAAATGAGTGGGGCATAGGCATTGCAGTTGCTCATTCAGGCTGTTGCGTTTTGGATTTAGAAATTTCTGGTATTCGGTCTCATATCTGGCGACCAGATGAAGGAATTAATCCAATCCTACAAATGACCCGCTTGCTTGAAGCTCTGTCCCAAGCAACCTTCACGCATGAACCTCCAGCACTTTACGGTCCAGTACCCCCCAGCATTTGCCCAGTGAAAATTGAGGCAGGTAAATTTGGAGAGGGGCAGTTTACACCTCCAGCCTGCAAAGCTAGGGTCTGGATAGTTGGGCTTGTGCCTGGAATGACGTATGAATCAATCGTTCAAGACATCGAGAGTGTTGTTACTTCTTTACAAAAGAACGATACTCAATTTAATGTCAAGATATCTCCTGTACCAGGTGAAACTTTTGTACCTGCGTCCATAGAAGTTCCCGCAGACACGGCTCATGTCCGAGCAATATCCAAAGCGTATAGCCGAGTTTTAGGAAAAGAGCCTGCTCTCTATCGTAAGAATGCTTACTGTGATACTCTACGGTTCTCTCATAGCGGTATTCCCTCAATCACCTTCGGTCCAGGTGAAGACGGATGGTCTCCTGTCAATGAAGCGATTGATATCGATAAAGTTGTAGCTGCTACCCAAATTTATGCGTTGGCTTTAATCGATCTACTACAAGCCAAGCTCCCCTGATTCTGTTTCTCTTCTAAAGAGCTTAGAGGATGGTTCAGCATGGATTCGTTCGTGAATATACATCGACGCAAGTTTCTTAAATATTCTAGTTTAGCCATCAGCACGCTACTCTCAACTGTCAGTTGTAGTCGAGAAACAGAAAGCGGCATAAATAGTAGTAATGCGGCTTTAAAGAGTACTCCTACGTCAAAAAAAGAAACCGTCAGGCTTGCTCAAAATCTATCACCTATCTCAGGAGTGACGATCGTCGCCAAGGGCAAGAATTTCTTTGATGCTCGTGGACTAGATGTTCTAGTTAGTAACTTTACTTCAGGTAAACAATGTCTGGAAACTGTTGTGGGTAGAGGTGCCGATATTGCAACCACGGCTGAGGCTCCAACAACAGCGGCAGCAATGGCAAATCAGCGCATTGCATTTCTAGCTCGAATGGAATACTCAGATTTAAAAACGCTAGCAGCAACCGATGCCAGGATTAAAACAATTGCCGATCTGCTAGGTAAACGTATTGGCTATACATCTGGTACTGGCGCAGAAGTGTATACCATAGCGTTACTTAGGAGGGCAGGGTTATCTTCTAACGATGTTAACCTGGTCAATCTACGTCCTCAAGAGATGATTCCAGCTTTAACATCGGGTAGTATTGATGCCTACAATACTTGGGAACCACACATTTATAATGGCTTGAAAGCTTTGGGTAGCAAAGCAGTTAAGTTAGATACAAAAGGGATTTATTCTGAGACTTTTAACATCGTTACGACGGCCGATTACCTTGAGCAGAAACTTGCTGTATTAGAAAACTTCCTCCGCGCACTCCTTGATGCTGAGGAGTGGATGAGAAATAACCGAGAAGATGCAATTACACTAGTGGCGAATGCCGTGAATATAGAGCGAAACGATCTCGCTGCTATCTGGAATGACTACGTGTACGAAATTGCCCTGGATCGAAGAACGTTGGATATTTTAAAGACACATGCTCAGTGGCGGCTCGACAGTGGTAGTCATCCACCAGGAGCAACCATGCCTGATTTTAGCAAAGTAATTTACCCACAGCCGCTGCAGAGTGTTGCTCCAGAGCGAGTAAACATTTCGCTCTAATATCCTATACCAATGGCATAATTGGCACTGATGAATAATAAATCTGTTAAACCATCCCGACAGCAAATTCTGAATCAAGTCACTCGATTTCTATCTCTACCAATATTCTTGGGCTTATGGGAAATTGTCTCTCGGTCTGGATTGACCAATATTGTGCTTTTTCCACCACCTAGTTTAGTCGCAGTTTCGCTTTATCAATGGGCGAAAGACGGTTCGCTGATAATAGACGTGTTGATGAGCATCTCGCGGGTTGTTATTGGGTTCGCAGCAGGAGCAATTGCAGGTATTATCGCTGGTATTCTAACTGGGCGTTACCAATGCTTATCTAATCTATTGACTCCCATCTTTCAGCTTCTACGACCAATTCCACCCATTGCGTTTGTACCAATTGTAATCCTTTGGTTTGGTCTCTCAGAGCTGGGTAAGTGGTTTTTAGTTTTCTGGGGTGTCTTTTTTACTGTTTGGATTTCAGCTCATTTGGGCGTTCAACGTGTCGATCGAACCCTGACCCGAGCCGCCCAATGTTTGGGAACACCAGAAAAGCGAATGTTGCCGGAGGTGCTGCTTCCTGGCGCTTTACCATATATTCTTGTTGGGTTACGAACCTCTGTTAGTATCTCATTTTACACTTTGGTTGCGGCAGAGCTAGCAGGAACGTTTTCAGGAATTGCCTATCGGATTGAAATTGCTCAGCAAAACTTACAGGTTGGACAAACTATTGGTGGATTAATCATTTTAGGAATAATTTCAGCACTGGCAGATAGGCTTTTCGGTTCTCTGTCGAAGAGAGTAGTTTGGTGGACGTAGCTAACTTTTTAAATACAAAAGTTCTATTGATGAAGTATGACAGGAGCTTTATCTCAATTTTCAATTATGAATAACCAAAAATTATTCTCAGGCTCGAATACTGTTTTGACTCGAAGAAGAGCTGGTTTTGATGCAATCCAAGGGCATATTCAAATCCAAGACCTCACCATTGCTTATGGTAGAGGCAAGAGTTGCTTTATCGCCGTCGAGCGCGTCTCGCTTGACATTCATCCAGGTCAATTTGTTTGTTTGATTGGACCTTCTGGCTGCGGTAAATCAACTATTCTCAATGCGATTGCTGGGTTTGTCCAGCCTACGGACGGTACAGTACAGGTTGATGGACAGGTAATTCAAACGGCAGGTGGCGATCGCGGCATGGTATTTCAACACCCATCCTTGTTTCCGTGGAAAACGGTTTTGGAGAATGTTGCCCACGGACCGCGAATGGCTGGAAAATCAAGAACTCAGGCTCATAAGCTTGCCAAAGAATTTTTAGAGATGGTCGGACTGACTAGCTTTGCAAACAACTATCCCGCGACTCTATCAGGCGGAATGCAACAACGAGTGGCGATCGCTCGGGCACTGGTAAATTATCCTCGTGTTTTACTAATGGATGAACCCTTTGGTGCACTAGATGCCCAAATGCGAATTTTGATGCAGGAGCAACTTTTGAAACTCTGGGAGGATTTCAAAACAACTGTCGTTTTTGTGACCCACGATATTGATGAGGCAATTTTTTTAGGGGATAGAGTGGCGATTATGAGCGCTAACCCAGGTCATATTCTAGCAGACTTATCAGTAAATTTAGCTCGACCGAGGCATCCAGAACTGACGCTGGAACCTAACTTTGCAGAACTAAAACGCAGATGTTTTGACTTGGTTCGTCAGGAAAGTTTACTGGTTTTCGAGCGACAAAGCGGCAAGCGTTTATGAGGTCTGAGTTTTTATGATGAGCTTTATGAATTTACTAGACACGCTGGATATTGCCAGTCTTATAAGCGGTTACCATACTCATCGTTTCTCCCCATCAGAAGTCATTGAAATAATTTTTCAGCGCATTGCTACACGGGGTACTGATGGTATCTGGACATACGTACAGCCGAAGCAGACTGTTTTGGCACGGGTATCTGAGCTTGAGCAATTACCTGTGAATGTGCGAACTCGGCTACCTTTGTGGGGAATTCCATTTAGCGTTAAGGATTGCATTGATGTAGCAGGATTACCAACTACTTGCGCCTGTCCTGGGTTTACTTACATTGCCGACTATACAAATCCAGTAGTAACAACACTTATAAATGCTGGAGCAATTTTGATTGGCAAAACAAATCTCGATCAGTTTGCTACAGGTCTGGTTGGAATTCGTACGGGTTTTGACATACCCCGTAATCCATTTGGTAGCGATTACATTCCAGGTGGTTCTAGTTCTGGAGCCGCAGTTTCTGTATCAACTGGGCTTGTCTCCTTTGCCGTAGGCACAGACACTGGAGGTTCTGGTCGTGTTCCGGCTAGCTTTAATAATATCGTTGGGTTAAAGCCAACTCGTGGACTGCTCAGTACCGCTCATATTGTAGATGCTTGTCGCACGCTCGATTGCGTCTCCATATTTGCACTGAATGTTGAGGATGCTTGGAAAATAGCACAAATCGCCAAAGGGTTCGATCCGCAAAATTCCTTCTCTCGGCATGAAGCAAATCCTCCGGCTAACTTGGAATCTTACCACTCAGGACAGGCGTTTCGGTTTGGTGTGCCCCTCTCGGAGCATCAAGAGTTTTTTGGGAATAAGGATATTGAAGGATTATTTTTAGAAGCGATCCAAACTTTGATCGATATGGGTGGAACTTGCATTCCCATTAACTATACTCCATTCATGGAAGCGAATGATTTGCTGTTTCGAGGTCCTTGGATTGCTGAACGCTATGCTTCGGTTGGCGCTTTTATTGAGGCAAATCAGCAGGCAGTACTACCAATTACCCGCGACATCATCCTATCGGCAAAGCAGCTTACAGCAGCCGATGTGTTTAAAGGACTATATCACCTTGCCGATCTAAAGAAAACTATCAGTCCAGTTTGGCAGCAGATTGATGTTCTAGTCGTGCCCACTACTGGTACTATTTACCGCATTGCTGAAGTAGAAAATAATCCACTAGAGTTGAATGCCAATCTAGGCTACTATACCAACTTCGTAAATTTACTAGACTTATCCGCTCTAGCCATACCGAATGGATTTCAACACAATGGGATACCTGCTGGAATAACGCTAATAGCACCTCCTTTCAGCGAACAGCATCTCGTTGACTTAGGGGCGGTTTTTCATCGCCATAGAACAGTGAAATCGGACGCTGTATCCAGTATTCAATGAGGAAGTTTTTCTGCTGCTTTGTCTTTGTGACGAGTTGTCAGCATCAGTAAAATCCTCCATCAGGTTTTAGACAATTCAAGTAGTAGTCTAGAAGGAGATTGCTATGAATACTTTGAAGAACTCGTCAAAAAAATCTCATAGGTGAATTGAGGTAGAGAAAATTACATATAGCATACAGTAAACATATAAAAATTGTTGACTAGGTTATAGCAAAAACAGCTCCTCGATCGCTACCTCATCGCTAACAAGATCTTGAACAACCCAGATGCGATCGCAAAATTGCTTCATCTGCCGTTCGTCCGCACCACCGATTAAGACTCCATAAATACTAAATTCTCGCTGTTGCTGCTTGACTTTTAACTGCTCTAAAAATTCCCGTTGCACGTCGCACTTGCCGTCTGTAATCATGACAATATCTGCCCGATCAAAGTGTTGTTGCTGCTCAATGGTATTGTCAACTTGAGCTGGAAGCAGGATACTTGTAATACTTCCACTTGGTTCGCGACTGCTTGTCCATGTACTCCCGTTACCGATTCCCACCAGAAATCATCAGTTACTGCGTCTGGCTGTACTACACCTTTCCCTTGAGCTACCGAGACATAGAGAAAATGATGCTGTACCGTGGGATTGAGGTAACCTACGAGTCGATTCGGGAATGGTGTCAAAAGTTTGGACAGCAATACGCGAATCAACTTCGGCGCCAACGTCCTTATATTGCGGACAAGTGGCATTTAGATGAAGTGGTGGTCACGATTAAACGGCAGCAATACTATTTGTGGCGAGCGGTGGATGCGGAGGGGAACGTACTGGATGTCCTGCTGCAACGACATCGGGACACGAAGGCGGCAGAGCGATTCTTCCGTAAACTCTTGAAGAAACAAGGCTTCGTGCCACGCGCGATCGTCACCGATAAGTTAAAGAGCTATGAAGCAGCGAAGAAACAAGTGCTCAAGAGCGTGGAGCATCGAGCGCATAAAGGATTAAACAACCTTTGCGAGAACTCCCATCAACCCACAAGAGTTCGAGAGCGACGGATGCCCAAATTCAAATCTCCAGGGCAAGCACAACGATTTCTATCTGCATTTAGTCCAATTCGAGAGCACTTTCACCCCCAGCAACATCTACTTACCGCGCAACGATACAGAGCACAACTACGCCAACGATTTGAGGATTGGCGAGAAGTCGCTTGTCTGAAATCTGCTGCTTAACATGAGCTAAACTGGTTACTCAGGAATCATCGTGCCGATTTTTGAATTTATTCTGTTAAGTTGACAATGCCTGTAGCTAGAAGCTATACATTACAGTTGTTTCAACCATAGGCTGCACTTAGTTGCACGAACCCTATATTTTCGACCTCATATAGAAAATCAAAAACAATGTCGAACCGAAACTCCAATCGTCTCAAGCAACACGCTCAGAGAATTATGCGAATCTGGGAGAAGCGGGCGCGTGATGAAATCAGCGCATCATTGCATCAGAACTCCCTTATCTTACAAAATTCACTACCCCAGTATCTAAACCAATTAGTAGATGAACTATCAACTGAGATTGAAAGGATACCTGCCAGAATAGAAGCGGACAAGCTAGAAAATACTCGGATTAGCAAACAGCATGGGCAGGAGCGGGCAGGTTTCGCCGACTACAGCATGACGCAACTCATTTTTGAGTACCATATTCTCCGTCAAGTCATCTTTCAAGTTTTGGAGGAAGAAGCGCCTCTAGAGCCAAGGGAACGAGACATTATTATTGACTCTATTGAACAAGCCGTTAACGATGCGGCAACTCAATTTTCCCGCACACTGCGAGACATTCAAGAGCTATTTACGGTAACGCTGAGTCATGACCTCAGAAATCCGCTCAATATCATAAGAATCGGGACACAGCTAACTCTGCGGCGGCTGGAACAAGGAGATACTCACGCAAATATCGCGGCGAAAATGCTAAGTGCGGTCGAGCGATTGGATTCAATGATTCAAAATCTGCTCGATGCTAGTCGGTTGCGATCGGGACAAAGCTTAAAGCTTGAATTTGAAGAATGCAGTTTCGATCGCATTGTTCGGGATGTAGTAGAGGATTTGAGCTTTGCTTACGGAGATCGGTTTGTTATAGTCTCCGATGCTGAGATCAGAAGTAAATGTAGCCCTAAAGAGATCCGACGGGTAATTGAAAATTTAGCGATTAATGCTGTCAAGTATGGTGCTCCTAATACGCCAATCATACTCACGCTTCAACAAATTGAAACGCATATCAGCCTCACGGTTCACAATGAAGGTGCTCCGATTGCTTTAGACGCTCAATCCATTCTCTTCCAACAATTTCGTCGAACCGTATCCGCTGGAGAGCAAACAGGATGGGGATTAGGATTATTTTTAGTCAAAGGTATTGTTGAAGCACATCATGGGACGATTGAAGTTGAAAGTGCGGAAGGCAGGGGGACGAGTTTTATCGTTAAGTTGCCTATTAGCCCTCTTTAATCACTTTAGTGGTAGTAAATTCTGGAACCTGCTTCAGATAAAGAGTGTGGTAAAGCTGCTACAAACGAAGGAAAGTGTTAGGAATAAGAGCGTGAAAGTTATACACAGCAAGCGTTCTGAAATTTTAGGAAGATTTTTTCTTACCTAGAGTGATATGAGAGGGTTAGTTAGCTAAGTTGGCAAAGTAGTTACGGTTAATACATGTCGCATCTGCTACCAGTTGCTCTCGTCGTCTCCTCTTATGCCCCTCTTGGTAGTGATATGGAAATAGTGGTGAGTTGTAATTCTTGCCCCTTCAGTAGCCTATATAATATTAGCTAGTACAAATAATCCTCACATACTCGCCCAGAATTAGTATTTTTGATGATAACAATTTTAGCGTTCTTATTTTATTCATTTGTATTACTACTACCTAAATGGACACCAGAGGTGATAGAACTATTCCAAAAAATATGTGAAGAACCTTCAGAACGAGTCCGTCCTACCTGTAACTCTGAGCAGATGATTAAAAATGGCTCAGTTCATCATGGCAAGCCAAAATATCAGTGTAAAAGCTGTAGTCGTCAATTTGTTGACAATCCAGGGTAAACGCATCTAAATTTTCTAGAGAATATACATAGTGTTTTCAACTTTCTCCCACGCCATATATGGAGATTTTTATTGTCAATAAGCTGAAATTATTAGCAAATTTTTCAATAAGCTGGTACATTTCCCTATTATTGACAAGATGCGTTTGCCCTAGTTGACAATCCGACTAAAACAACTATTTTAAAAAAAACAAAATAGTTAATTGATAGAATCTTACTAGAGAGAATATCACGCTCGTGGAATTGCTAGAGTTACCCAAGTCAGCTGGTCCTGGTTACAAGATTATGTCAATTAAAGGCTGTGCCGGATGCCTCGCCAGGTAGGGGTTTCGGGAAAGCCTCTAGGTAGACTAACCATTGAATGTGATGAGTTGTGCTTATTCGTTAATAGTAAGAAAAACGATGTTTATATCTGGTTAGCGATCGACCGTAATAGTCCAGAAATTGTCGGTTGTTTTATTGGAGATAGAACTCGAAAATTAGCTCGTTAACTGTGGGCTTCTTCACCAAATATTTATCAGCAATGTGCCACTGCTTATACAGATTTTTGGCAGGCGTAACATTACAGTAGTTTCCCACAAACGTCATCGCTCTATTAGTAAAAAATCAGGTCAAACTAATCATATTGAACAATTCAATAATACGTTAAAACAACGGATTTCTCGATAGGTTCGAGCAAGTCTATCATTCTCCAAAAAGCTCAACGGAAGTGTAACAAAACAGCATGATTCATACTACATTGAAATACATCTTTTCTGAATGACTCGTTTATTGAGATTTAAACCGCTTATAAACTTACTCTCTTGTTGCTAATTCTCATTAAGCTATCTATTGTTAAACTCATATTACAAAAGCATACTGTTTTGTTACGCTTCCAGAATTTATTAGCTCTTTCAATCAATAATTTCTCTGTTCGCTATTGGATTTACGAACAGCGCAATTTTTTATTGATAAAGTTTGTTTATATAATTCATTAATTATCAATCTTACTTAACTCTGTCTAAAGTATTATATTTAAGTAACCCAGTACCACTAGTGTTGTTAATTAAAGAACCAATAACTTGTACATTCAAAGGTTTATAATGACTAATTTGTCTTTTGCTCAACTGCGGGAAAAAGCCTTGTCAAAGGGGATTAAAGCTGCTACAAAACTCCGTAAAGCTGAGCTTGTGCAACTTCTTGAAATTAAAAACCTCGGACAGGCAAGAAGCTAGAAATTAGAGCTACGAGATTTGCCGATGTACGGGTGCTGTCAAGAGATTTAAGGAGCAAGTAACAGCAGGCGGATAGTGATATGGAAGCAGTGGTGAGGTTAGAACCTTTAATAAAATGAGAGCATTCCCATTCTAAATCTTGTTTTTCCATTTCTTCCCCAACTGCACGGTAGTAAGCAGCGATCGCCGCCTCTTGTTCGCCGCGCAGGGTGTAGCGCCGAAAAGCTTTCTCGCTCTGATGTCCGGTCAATTTTCTAGCATGAGTCGGATCGACACCCATCAGCAACAACTCGGTGCTATAGGTGTGACGGAACGAGTGTGGGTGTAGCTGGGGAATTTCTGCTAATTCACCGATCTTTTCGATGGCAAAGTAGATGCCATGATAGCTCAATCGCTCTCCTTTACGGGTGGTGTGATGAGACAGAATTAAGGGGCGATCGCTTGTTATCTCTTCTCCTTGTGATTCGCGCCATGACAAATACTCTTTGAGTGCCTCGCGACTCTGTTTTCGCAACGGTACTAATCGTGGCTCGTTTGTCTTGGTGTCTGCCACAAAGATTAACCTACCATCAAACGCACCGACATTGAGGCTGACAATTTCTCCTGCCCGCAAGCCGTGACTCAAGATGTGGAGTAAAGCTAGATCCCGCTGTTTGGTCTCGCCCAAATACTCAGTCGCTGCCCAAACTCGCTGTACTTCCTCGGCTGTCAAACTTTGAGCAGGGGGTAGAGGAATCTTCTCCAGCTTCACGCTAGCAGTTGGATCGACGGCGAGAATGTCAGGATAGGCTAGCACTAGCCAGCCAAAAAAGCTTTTGAGCGTAGCGATCGCGCTGTTGATGCTGCTTTTGGAGAGCGAGCTGCCCGATTGAGACTGCACTTCTTCCACCAAATAAGCCTTGTACTGGGCGATGTGGCGCGGTTTAATCTCTCCCCACAGCAGATCGGTCCAAGCAATAAAGCGCCTCAGTTCTCGTTCGTAAACCTTGCGCGAGTTAGGTGCTAAGTTGTTACTGTTGATAAACTCTCTAACTTTAGTTACGCGGAGATCGGTTAGTGCCGTCCCAATTTTGGCAGCTCTACCCCGTCTGGGTTGAGCTGAGGGCGCAACATCCACGCGATCGGAATTAAGAGAAATTACTTTGATGGGTGGTAGGCGATCGCTAATATCCATTGTGGTAATGCTTAAATTAAATCGGGGTCTTCGCCTAATTCCCGCAGCCTTTGTGCCAGTCTATCTGCCCTTTGTTTTTCGACTTCCTCTGGTAGCAAGACTAAATTGAAGGCGCGATCGTAGAAGCGCAGCCAATCACAAGTTCCTGTGGGTGGCTCTCGGCGGATACTACCATTCCAAGTCCCCAGCCACAATTGTAAAGTTTCGCACCACAACCAACCGCGCTCGTTCGGGATCAGGGGCTGATAGCCGCGCCCTAACTCCAAGTGCCATCCCTGTAAGGAGTCGGCAGCAAAAGGATCGTAGATAAAGTAATCTGGAGTGCGGAACACCCGTTCGTACAAATCTTTTTTCACCCCACGATCCACATTTGCCGTACTCGGCGACAGTAATTCGACAATGACATCGGGATAGCGACCGTCTTCTTCCCACACCACCCAGCCCTGGCGATCGCGCTTACCGTCTACATCCAAGGCAACAAAAAAATCTGGACCGCGAAAGTCACGATTCATTGCTTGATTGCGGCTGTAGTAGACGAACATATTGCCGCCCGCGAAAAAGTCCGATCGCCCAGATAGTGCCGACAGCGCCGAATCGATCAACACGTTCATCGCAATCCGGTGGCGGTTAGTCTCCAAAGGCTCTCCATCATCAAAAATCAAATCGCTTGGGGGTTCTGGCGCTGTCCAGTCTACTACGTATTTTTCCTGCCCGATTGCGGTTTCATTGGACATAGCTGCTGAAGGCAATCTGCCTCATCTCGATGAGCGAAGAAACCCGAGTTGGTCAACTTATGAGTTGGTCAACTTATGGTTTCAATTGTGATTTTACTCATAAATTGTCCGACATTGTAGGCATAACTTGTCCAAAATGTAGGCTGAAATATCGATAATCAGGTCATGTAATTTTGTTTGATAACAAAGAAATCAAGCCATAAGTTGTCCGAAAGTCGAAAACTCAGCCATAAGTTGTCCGAAAGTTAAAAGGATTTAAGCAACCTCAAGTTTTGTTTGAAATTGCTAAAGCTGACAAACATTTGAATCAATTTGACTAAAAATTTGCTACGTCCGTGCTTAGATTAGCTTAGGTGTGAGGATGAATCAACCACTCTAACTGCAATGAGGTCAGATTCATGCTTGATAGCCAAGAATTTGACAACTGGTGTCAGTCTCTTCATCTGAGCCAAACAACTGCCACAGCAATCGCCCAAATTCGTGTTGCTGCGCCTTCGCGCCGAGTCCAAGGTGGCAGAAGAAATGTCTGTGGCAATTATCCCAGTAGGAAGATGGGGGTCACAATCCAGTTCGAGTCCCATCGACACGAGCTAGCACGGATTTACGAGTTAGAACACAACCCAAATATTTTAGAGTTCTATGACCAACCACCTCCGATAGAACTTTGCTATCGCTCGAAAAGCGGTCGGCAGAATCGTCACTTATACACTCCCGACTTCTTCATCATACGCACTGATGCTGCGGGTTGGGAAGAATGCAAGTCCGAGCCAGATTTATTTAGGCTTTCAAAAAATAGCCCCAATCGCTATCGCCAAGAAGATGGGCAGTGGCGATGTCCACCTGGAGAAAAGTATGCCAGACACTTAGGGCTGTACTTCAGGGTTTGGTCTAGTAGAGAAATTAGCTGGACGTTCCAACAAAACTTTATCTGGTTGGAAGACTACTTGAGTTTGACAGCACAAGCAGTAGACGAACAGATCTGTCAAAGGATAAGAGCGACTGTAGAAGCCAACCCAGGCATTAGCTTGACAAACTTGTTTGGGCAAGCTGAATTCGCGACACTAGACGACTTCTACACGCTAATTGCGCTCGGTTATCTCTACGTAAACCTGGATGCAGCTAGATTATCAGAGCCGCAGCAAGTCAAGGTTTTTCTCGACCGAGAAATGGCAATAGCCTACGAAAGACTAGCTGAGGTTTCAGCACCGAATGGCACTAAGAAAAGCGAAAAGTAAGGTGTGTTAAGCATTACAAGCGTTAATAGCAGAGAGGTGGGCAG